>NZ_JACBWZ010001259.1 GCF_013870595.1 Streptomyces sp. WELS2
CACCCCCACGCGCAGGAGCCCCGCATGACCACCACCGTCTCCGCCTCCGGACTCACCCTCCGCTACGGCGGCACCCGCGCCCTGGACGACGTGTCGCTCAGGCTCGGCCGGGGCGTGACCGGGCTGCTCGGGCCGAACGGCGCGGGCAAGACCACGCTGCTGCGGGTGCTGGCCACCGCCGTCCCGGCCGACAAGGGCGCCTTCACGGTGCTCGGGCACGACCCGGCGACCGCGCGGGGCCGTCAGGAACTGCGCCGGAACCTGGGCTATCTCCCGCAGACGCCCGGCTTCCACCCCGACTTCACGCCCTTCGAGTTCGTGGACTACGTCGCGATCCTCAAGGAGCTGACCGACCGCGCCGCCCGGCACCGGGAGGTGCGCCGCGTCCTCGCCGAGGCCGACCTGGACGACGTGCGCGGCAAGCGCATCAAGAGGCTGTCCGGCGGCATGCGGCAGCGCGTCGCGCTGGCCGCCGCGCTCGTCGGCGACCCGGGCTTCCTGGTGCTGGACGAGCCGACCGTCGGCCTCGACCCGGAACAGCGCATGCGCTTCCGTGAGGTGATCGCCCGCGCCGGCGAGGACCGCACGGTGCTGCTGTCCACCCACCAGACCGAGGACGTGGCGATGCTCTGCAACCGGGTCCTGGTGATGGCGGGCGGCCGGATCCGGTTCGCCGGCACCCCCGCCGAGCTGACCGCGCGGGCCGCCGGCCGGGTGTGGAGCAGCGGTGGACGCGATCCGGGGGCGAAGGCGGGCTGGCGCACCGGTACGGGCACCTTCCGCAACGTGGGCGATCCGCCCCCCGGCGCCGAACTGCTCGAACCCACCCTGGAGGACGGCTATCTGCTCACCCTCGACGGCGAGCTCGCGGAGGTGACCGCGTGAGCGCGCCCGCACTGGAGAAGGAGGCGCAGGCCGCCCCGGCCGGGTCCGGCGCGCCCACGGCGGCCGTGCTCGCGCTCGCCCTGTTCGAGGCCCGCAGGCTGCTGCTGCGCCTGCCCGTCCTGCTCGCCCTCGCCGGCTACACGGCCTGGCTGGTGTGGCACAACCTCCAGCCCTGGGACGAGTTCCCGGCGCTCCAGGACGCCGACCGCGCCACCCAGGGCGGCCCGCTGTTCGTCGCCCTGGCCGCGCTGCTGTGCGCCAACCAGGCCGCGCTGCGCTCGCGCCGCCGGGACACCGAGCGCCACTTCGCGGTGCTGGCGCTCTCCCGGGGGCAGCGGACGGCCGCGCACGCGCTGTCCGTCGTGCCGCTCGCGCTGCTGGTCGCCGCGGGGGTGATCGCCCAGTTCACCTGGGAGGCGGTCAAGCCGGGC
>NZ_JACBWZ010000126.1 GCF_013870595.1 Streptomyces sp. WELS2
GGGCCTGCTGCTGGGGGTGCCGGTCTTCACGGGCTTCGCGGGCTGGATGTTCGTGACGGCGGTGACCTTGCAACAGGGGCTCGGGTACGGGGCGTTGCGGGCGGGGCTGGCGCTGGTGCCGATGGGGGTGGCGCAGTTCGCCGCGTCGATGCTGGCGCCGCGCGCGGTGGCGCGGTTCGGCGGGCGGGCGGTGGCCCTGGCGGCGGTGGCGCACATCGCGGGGCTGGCGACGATGGCCGCGACGGCGCTGCTGGGCCCGTGGCCGCACCTGGGGCCGCTCGCGCTGGCGCCGGGCCTGGCGCTGTGCGGGGTCGGCCAGGGTCTCGAGCTGCCGCTGTACTTCCGGTTCCTGCTGGCGGCGATCCCGGACCGGCTGGCCGGGACGGGCAGCGGCCTTGCGGCCACGCTCCAGCAGTCGTGCCTGGCGGTCGGGGTGGCGACGCTCGGCTCGCTGTTCCTGGCGCTGGTCCCCGGGGCCGGGATGCGCGGGGCGCTGGCGGTGGTGCTGGCGGTGCAGGCGGCCGGGCTGGCGGGGCTGTTGGTGCTCGGTCTCCGGCTGCCCGGCAGAGATCATGTATGACTCATTAGTTAGACACACTATCGACATCCGCGTACGATGGCGGACATGCCCGAGTTGAGCCATCGCCGCCGCCTGCTCGTCCTCGCGATCTGCTGCATGAGCCTGCTGATCGTGAGCCTGGACACCACCGCCCTGAACGTGGCACTGCCCGCGATGCAGCGCGACCTGGGCGCCACCACCTCCGGACTCCAGTGGACCATCGACGCCTACACGCTCGTCCTGGCCTCGTTGCTGATGCTCGCCGGCTCCACCGCCGACCGGATCGGCCGCAAGCGCGTCTTCATGGCGGGTCTGGCCCTGTTCACCGCGGGCTCGGTGCTCTGCTCCCTGGCGCCGAACCTGGAACTCCTCGTCGTGTTCCGCATGGTCCAGGCGGTGGGCGGCTCGATGCTGAACCCGGTCGCCATGTCGATCATCACCAACACCTTCACCGAGCCCCGCGAACGCGCCCGCGCGATCGGCGTGTGGGGCGCGGTCGTCGGCATCTCCATGGCGGCGGGCCCGCTGGTCGGCGGGCTGCTGGTGCAGTCGGTGAGCTGGCGCGCCATCTTCTGGCTCAACCTCCCGGTCGGCCTGGCGGCCCTGCTGCTCACCCTGCGCTACGTCCCCGAGTCCCGCGCACCCCGGGCCCGCCGCCCCGACCCGGTCGGCCAGCTGCTGGTGATCGCCCTGTTCGGCGCGCTGACGTACGCGATCATCCAGGCCCCGGAATCCGGCGCCGGACCGGTCGCCCCCTTCGCCGCGATCGCCGTTGCCGCGCTGCTGGCCCTCCTGTGGTACGAGCCCCGGCGCGCCGAACCCCTCATCGACCTGCGCTTCTTCCGCTCGGCCCCGTTCAGCGGTGCCACCGTGATCGCGATCAGCGCGTTCGCGGCGCTGGGCGGCTTCCTGTTCCTGTCCACCCTGTACCTGCAGAACGTACGCGGCCTCGACGCCCTGCACGCGGGCCTGTGGATGCTGCCGATGGCCGTGCCGACGTTCGTGTGCGCCCCGCTGTCCGGCCGGCTGGTCGGCAGCCGCGGCCCGCGGATCTCCCTGCTGGTGGCGGGTGCGGCGATGACCGCGAGCGGGGTCCTGTTCGCCGCGTTCGAGGCGGAGACGTCGAACGCCACCCTGCTGCTCGGCTACGCCCTCTTCGGCATCGGCTTCGGCTTCGTGAACGCGCCGATCACCAACACGGCGGTGTCGGGCATGCCCCGCGCCCAGGCGGGGGTCGCCGCCGCCGTCGCCTCCACCAGCCGGCAGCTGGGCTCGACGCTCGGCGTCGCGGTGATCGGCGCGGTCCTGGCCTCCGGCATCGGCTCGTCGTCGTACCGTCACACGTTCGTCCCGGCGGCCCGCCCCGGCTGGTGGATCCTCGCCGGCTGCGGCCTCGCCGTCCTCGGCCTCGGCCTGCTGACATCCGGCCGCTGGGCGCACCGGACGGCCGAGCGGACGGCGGCGAGCCTGGAGACGGCGGAGATACGTCCGGTGGCGGAGACGGCGTCGAAGGGGGCGTGACCCGCGCGGTCACCGCCAGGCGGTGGCCTCGGTCGCCTGGATGCAGTACCGCTCGAAGGTGCTCTTGCCGCCGGGCCTCGGCACCGCGCACGCGGTGACCCGGAACTCGCCGTCCGGGACCGTCACCATATGGGTGAACTGGTCGTGGTCGTAGGCGATCTCGGCGGTCCGCGTCCTGCCGCCCGTGACACTGATCGTCACCTGGTCGCCGGGGTTCCCCTGCGTGATCTTCGCCCAGACCGCCTCGCAGTCCTCGCTGTAGCGGATCTGGAGATGCGCGGGATTGCCCGCGGTGGGCTTGAACGTCCCCGCGTCCTCGGCGCACCCCTGGTTCTGCGGGTTCTTGCCGTCGCAGGCCGCTCCGTCGCCGGGGCAGGACGGCCCGTCGAACAGCGAGTTCAGCACGTGGTCCCCGACCGGGGTCACCACGGCGGTGACCACCGCCCCCACGACGGCGACCGCGTACGCGAGCGCCGCCGGCCCACTGAGCCATTTCTTCCACCACGGGGGGTGCGGCGGGTCGCCGGGTGTCGAGGAGTTGTCACCGGGACCGGCTGGTGTCGTGGAGTTGTCACCGGGACCGGCCGGCGCCGTGGAGTTGTCGTCAGGGTTGGCCGTAGTCATGAGAACACTCACCTTGGTGTGCCGCTCCTGACGGCCAGGATCGCCCTGCCCCCGCCGAGGCCATAAGGCGCACACGGGAGCAAAGGAGCGCGACGGCCCCCACCACATGCGCCCCTGTGTGCGCGGTCAGCTGATCGTCAGCTGCCATCTGACCTCACCGTCGTGCCACCGGTCGGTGGGGGCGAGGCCGGCCGCGGTGGCGACGGCGGCGGATGCCCCGTGCCCGGGGTGGATGTGGGCGACGACCGTGTGCACCGGGTGCTTCCGGAGCCAGGCGACGAGACTCCGGGCGGCTTCGGAGGCGATGCCGCGCCCCTGCCAGGGGGTCCCCACCACCCAGGCGATCTCCGCGACGGCTCCGCGCTCGTCGGCGGTGACCGTCGCCTGGACATACCCGGTCAGGCAGGCCGCGTCGCGGAGCCGGACGACCCAGTTGCACCACGATTCCCCGGGCCGGGGCGAGCCGGCCACCAGACGTTCGTAACGGGCGCGCAGCTCCTGGACGGTGCTCGGCGTGCCCCCGATGAAGGCGTGCAGCCCGGGATCGGACAGCGCCACGGCCATCTCCCCGGCGTGCCCGACCCGCAGCGGAAGCAAGTCCAGCCGGGCGGTACGGATGGTCTCGGGCTCGAGCGTGATCACGCTGCCTCCTGGTCGGGACGTCCGACGAGTATGCCCTCCTCGAAGGGAGCGCCGGCCCCGGCCGGGACGGTCTGGTCCAGGGAAGCCCACCGGTTGCACACGGCGGCCGTTCGGACCAGCCCACGCCCGCTGCACCGGGCGGTTTCGGTGGAACGACCTGATCGACCGGTGCGCGGCTGTTTCGCGTCGGGGGCCGACGGGGACCCGGCCCGCACACCGCCGGAGCGCCGGAGTTCCGCCTGGCGGGCCGGTGGCGGAACCACCGTCCACCTGATCCGGGTGAACGGCCCGCAGAGGCGTGCCGGAGCCACGGACCCCGTCGTAGCAGCTTCCGAGAGCCGGGCTCTTCGGGCCGTCTCATCATTGCCGTGCCGTTGTCATGCCGCGGCACCAAGGGAACTGATCATGAAAGCAGCGGTATATGAAGGACCGCGGACGGTCACAGTGAAGGATGTACCGGACGCGAAGATCGAGCACCCCTGCGACATCATCGTCAAGATCACCTCGACCAACATCTGCGGCTCGGACCTGCACATGTACGAGGGCCGCACCTCCTTCGAGTCCGGCCGCACCCTGGGGCACGAGAACATGGGCCAGGTCGTGGAGGTCGGCTCGGCCGTCCGCAAGGTCCAGGTCGGCGAGTACGTGGTCCTGCCCTTCAACATCGCCTGCGGCTTCTGCAAGCAGTGTGAGCGGGGTCTGACCAACTACTGCCTGACCATGCAGCCGACACCGGCCCTCGCCGGAGCCGCCTACGGATTCGCCGAGATGGGCCCCTACCAGGGCGGCCAGGCGGAGCTGCTGCGCGTGCCCTACGGCGATTTCAACGCGCTGCGTCTGGGCGAGGACGCCGCCGAGCGGCAGACCGATTACGTCATGCTCGCCGACATCTTCCCCACCGGCTATCACGCCACCGAGATGGCCCACGTCAAACCGGGCGACCAGACCATCGTCTTCGGTGCCGGCCCCGTCGGGCTGATGGCGGCCTACTCCGCCCTCCTCAAGGGCGCCGGCCGCGTCTGGACCGCCGACCACCACCCCGATCGGCTGCGCAAGGCGGAGGAGATCGGAGCCATTCCCATCAACACCGCCGAGCAGAACCCGGCGGAGGTCGTCAAAGAGGCCACCCTCGGTCTGGGCGCCGACAACGGCTGCGAATGCGTCGGCTACCAGGCGCACGACCCCCAGGGGCACGAGGACGCCAGCCTCACGCTCAACGGACTGATCGACTCGGTCAGGTTCACCGGCGACATCGGCGTGGTGGGCGTTTTCCTGCCCCAGGATCCCGGCGGTGCGGAAGCTCAGGGTGAGCTGGAGGCCGAAGGCAAGGTCCCGATCGACTTCGGGATGATGTGGTTCAAGGGCCAGCACATGGGCACCGGGCAGGCGCCGGTGAAGAAGTACAACCGGGCACTGCGGGACCTGATCGTCGGCGGGAAGGCGAAGCCGGGCTTCGTCGTCTCCCACGAACTCGGCCTGGACGAGGCCCCCACCGCCTACGAGCACTTCGACGCCCGTGACGAGGGCTGGACCAAGGTGGTCCTGCACCCCGACGGACACGGCAACGGCCACAAACAGTAAGGACCCTCTGGTCCGCCGTTCAACGGTGCTGCGCTGCTTACAGGTCTCCCCGTCGAAGCCGGGCGGGCGTCCGCCATGGCGGCCCCGGCCCGAGGACCCAGCCGCCCCAAGGCCGCCTACCCCGCCGCCCGCAACCCCCTCACCAGCAACCCCACCACCGCCTCGAACTCCTCCTCGATCCCCGGCGTCGTCCACTCGCGGGCGTAGGCCGGGTCGTGGAAGCGGCCCGTGGCGTGGAAGACGGCGCGGGCCGCCGTGGCCGGGTCGGGGGCGGTGAAGTCGCCCGAGTCCGCGCCCGCCGCGATGATCCGGGTCAGCTGGCCGGTGAGGTCGGCGATGTGGTCGTGGACCACGCTCCCGAGTTCGTCGACGAGCACGGTGTACGTGGCGAACAGCTCGGGATCGTCGCCCGCCTTGTGCCGCTTGGCCTCGAAGAGGGCCGCGAGCCACTGCCGCAGCCGCGTCTCCGGGGCGAGGTCCCCGGCGGCGGCGATGCCGGCGAGCCGCTCGGAGGTGCGGTCCAGCCAGCGCTTGGTCACCGCCTCGCGCAGCGCCGCCTTGGTGCGGAAGTGGCGGTAGACGCTGCCGTGGCTGACGCCGAGCGCGCGGGCCACGTCGACCACGGTGGCCTTGGCCGGGCCGTGGCGGCGCAGCACCTCCTCGGTGGCTTCGAGGATGCGCTCGGCGGTCAGGGTCTCGGTGGTCGAAGGCATGCCTAGACGGTACCCGGCACGACCGTCAGCGTTCGCTGTCGAGCATCGCCATCTGCTCCGCCGCGTACCGGTCACCGGCCGCCGCGTCCGCCGGCACGGCGGCCTCGATGGCGGCGAGGTCGGCCTCCTCCAGGGTCACGTCCAGCGCGCCCAGCGCCTCGCCGAGCCGCTGCCGGGTGCGGGCGCCGACCAGCGGCACGATGTCCTCGCCCCGGGAGAGCACCCAGGCGATGGCGATCTGCGCGACGGAGACGCCCTTCTGCTCCGCGATCTTCCGCAGGGACTCGACCAGGCTGAGGTTGTGCCGCAGGTTGTCGCCCTGGAAGCGGGGCGAGTGGGCGCGGAAGTCGTTCGCGGCGAATCCCTGGCCGGCCGAGACGTGGCCGGAGATCAGCCCGCGGGAGAGCACGCCGTAGGCGGTGACGGCGATGCCCAGCTCGCGCAGGGTGGGCAGGATCTCCCGCTCGGGGCCCCGGGTGATGAGCGCGTACTCGATCTGGAGGTCCGCGATGGGGGCGGTGGCGGCGGCCCGGCGGATGGTGTCCGCGCCGACCTCGCTGAGCCCGATGTGCCGGACCCACCCCTTGTCGACCAGTTCGGCGATGGCGCCGACGGTCTCCTCGATGGGGACGTCCGGGTCGAGCCGGGACGGACGGTAGACGTCGATGTGGTCGACGCCGAGGCGCTGGAGGGAGTAGGCGGCGAAGTTCTTCACGGCGGCCGGGCGCCCGTCGAAGCCGTACCAGTCGCCGTCCGGGCCGCGCAGCGCGCCGAACTTCACGCTGACCCGCGCGTTCTCCCGCAGTGCGGCGGGGGCGGTGCGCAGCGCCTCGTTGATCAGCAGTTCGTTGTGGCCCATGCCGTAGAAGTCGCCGGTGTCCAGCAGGGTCACGCCGGCCTCCAGGGCCGCGTGGATGGTGGCGATCGACTCGGCGCGGTCCGCCTCGCCGTACATGCCGGACATGCCCATGCAGCCGAGGCCGAGGGCGGAGACCCGGGGGCCGGTGGTGCCGAGGTTTCGGGTTCGCATCGTCATGCCTCCACTGTGGCATGACAGGTGACAGATTTCAATATCTGTCACCTGTCAGTCCAATAGTGCCTACCGTCACCCCTCGCCCCGACTGCGCTGGTCCAGACCTCTTGACGAAAGGTCTGGACCAGCGCAGTGTCATGTCTGCGACATCCCAGCCCGAGACCGACCCGACCCCGACATCGACCCGACCCGCCGGGAGGCCCGATGCTCCGCCGCACCCTGCGCCTGCTCACCGCCGCCCTGACCGGCGCCGTCCTCGCCCCGCTCGCGATCGCCACCGCGCCCACCGCCTCCGCCGCCTCCGCCGCCGACACCTGCGCGGTGAAGTCGCGGCCGGCGGGCAAGGTGCTCCAGGGCTACTGGGAGAACTGGGACGGCTCCGCCAACGGCGTCCACCCGCCCTTCGGCTGGACCCCGATCACCGACTCGCGCATCCCCGCCCACGGCTACAACGTGATCAACGCGGCCTTCCCGGTGATCCGCTCCGACGGCACCGCGCTGTGGGAGGACGGCATGGACGCCGGCGTGAAGGTGGCCACGCCCGCCGAGATGTGCCAGGCCAAGGCGTCCGGCCAGACGATCCTGCTGTCCATCGGCGGCGCGGCGGCCGGCATCGACCTGTCGTCCCAGGCCGTCGCCGACCGTTTCGTGGCGACGATCGTGCCGATCCTGAAGAAGTACAACTTCGACGGCATCGACATCGACATAGAGACGGGCCTGGTCGGCAGCGGCACCATCAGCCAGCTGTCCCCGTCCCAGGCCAACCTGATCCGGATCATCGACGGGATCCTCGCCCAGATGCCGTCGGACTTCGGCCTGACGATGGCCCCGGAGACGGCGTACGTCACCGGCGGCAGCGTCACCTACGGGTCGATCTGGGGCGCGTACCTGCCGGTCATCAAGAAGTACGCGGACAACGGCCGGCTGTGGTGGCTGAACATGCAGTACTACAACGGCAGCATGTACGGCTGCTCCGGCGACTCCTACTCGGCGGGCACCGTGCAGGGCTTCACCGCGCAGACCGACTGTCTGAACAAGGGCCTGGTGGTGCAGGGCACGACGATCAAGGTGCCCTACGACAAGCAGGTCCCGGGGCTGCCCGCCCAGCCCGGCGCGGGCGGCGGCTACATGTCCCCG
This sequence comes from Streptomyces sp. WELS2, assembly GCF_013870595.1. Taxonomy (GTDB): domain Bacteria; phylum Actinomycetota; class Actinomycetes; order Streptomycetales; family Streptomycetaceae; genus Streptomyces. The sequence goes on from NZ_JACBWZ010000126.1 coordinate 7,811, forward strand.
TCCCTGGTCGCCCAGGCCTGGCGGAACTACGGCGGCTCGCTCAAGGGCCTGATGACCTGGTCCGTCAACTGGGACGGCTCGAAGAACTGGACGTTCGGCGACAACGTCAAGGCGCTCCAGGGCCGTTGAGCGGGGCGCGGACACACGAATGCCGGGCGGGCCGCTGTCGGCCCGCCCGGCATCACGCGGTCGTGACTAGGCGCCCAGCAGACGCTGCGCCAGGTAGCCCTCGATCTGGTCGAGCGACACCCGCTCCTGCTTCATCGAGTCACGCTCGCGCACGGTGACGGCGTTGTCCTCGAGGGTGTCGAAGTCGACGGTCACGCAGTACGGCGTACCGATCTCGTCCTGACGGCGGTAGCGGCGGCCGATGGCGCCGGCGTCGTCGAACTCGATGTTCCAGTGCTGCCGCAGCGCCTGGGCGAGGCCCTTGGCCTTCGGGGACAGCTCCGGGTTGCGGGACAGCGGGAGCACCGCGACCTTCACCGGGGCGAGGCGGTGGTCGAGCCGCAGGACGGTCCGCTTCTCCATCTTGCCCTTGGCGTTGGGCGCCTCGTCCTCGACGTAGGCGTCCAGGAGGAAGGCCAGCATGGTGCGGCCGACACCCGCCGCCGGCTCGATGACGTACGGCGTCCAGCGCTCGCCGGCCTCCTGGTCGAAGTAGGAGAGGTCCTGGCCGGAGGCCTTGGCGTGCGCGGAGAGGTCGTAGTCGGTGCGGTTGGCGACACCCTCCAGCTCGCCCCACTCGCTGCCGCCGAACTGGAAGCGGTACTCGATGTCGGCGGTGCGCTTGGAGTAGTGGGAGAGCTTCTCCTTCGGGTGCTCGTACCAGCGCATGTTCTCCTCACGGAGACCCAGGCCGGTGTACCAGTTCCAGCGCTGCTCCATCCAGTATTCCTGCCACTGCTCGTCCTCGCCGGGCTTGACGAAGAACTCCATCTCCATCTGCTCGAACTCGCGGGTGCGGAAGATGAAGTTGCCCGGCGTGATCTCGTTGCGGAACGACTTGCCCATCTGGGCGATGCCGAACGGCGGCTTGCGGCGGGAGGTGGTCTGCACCTGGGCGAAGTTGGTGAAGATGCCCTGGGCGGTCTCGGGGCGCAGGTAGGCGACGGAGCCGGAGTCCTGGGTCGGGCCGAGGTGGGTGGACAGCAGGCCGGAGAACTGCTTGGGCTCGGTGAACTGGCCCTTGTTGCCGCAGTTCGGGCAGTTGACGTCCGCGAGGCCGTTCGCCGGGGCGTGGCCCTTCTTCTCCTCGTACGCCTCCTCCAGGTGGTCGGCGCGGAACCGCTTGTGACACGAGGTGCACTCGGTCAGCGGATCCGTGAAGGTGGCGACGTGGCCGGAGGCGACCCAGACCTCGGAAGCCAGGATGACGGACGAGTCGATACCGACGACGTCCTCGCGCGACGTCACCATGTAGCGCCACCACTGGCGCTTGATGTTCTCCTTGAGCTCGACACCCAGCGGTCCGTAGTCCCAGGCGGCACGCTGGCCGCCGTAGATCTCACTGCACGGGAAAACGAAGCCACGGCGCTTGCTCAGGCTGACGATGGTGTCGATCTTGTCGGCGGCCACGGTGCTCTCTTCATTAACGACGACGGGCGTTGAAGCGAGATGCTTCCAGCGAATGATTCAGGTTACCGGCGCAGGCTCCCCCACGACCAAATCGGCCCCTGTCCAGACCGTATGACGAGCGTTGTTGACAACGGTTTCCATATTTGTTGAAAATGACTGTCATGAACGTACGACGACGCCTCATACCCGCCGCGGCCATGGCCGCGGCCGCCGCGCTCGGTACCGCCACCCTCGCCGGCTGCTCCGGCGACGCTGCCGGAGCGGGCAGGACCGACAAGTTCGACGTCGTCGCGTCGTTCTACCCGATGACCTTCCTCGCCGAGCGCATCGGCGGGGACCACGTCCACGTCACCACCCTCACCTCCCCCGGCCAGGAACCGCACGACCTGGAGCTGAGCCCGCGGCAGATCGCCTCCCTGGAGGACTCCGAGGCGGTGCTGTACCTGAAGGACCTCCAGCCCTCCGTCGACGAGGCGGTGGCCCAGTCCCCGGTGAAGACGAAGATCGACGCCGCCGGTCTGACCACGCTGGAGGAGCACGGCAACGAGGTCGGCGGCCACGCGGCCGGGCACGACGGCCACGACGGCGGCGAGGGGGCGGGCAAGGACCCGCACATCTGGCTCGACCCGGTGCGCTACGCCCAGGTCGCCGAGGGCGTCGGCAAGGCCTTCGAGAAGGCCGACCCCGGCCACGCGGCCGACTACAAGAAGAACACCGCCGCCCTGGTGAAGCAGCTGAACGCGCTGAACACCGAGTTCGCGAGCGGCCTCGCGCACACGAAGAGCAAGGTCTTCATCACCACCCACGCCGCCTTCGGCTACCTCGCCGAGCGCTACGGCCTCACCGAGGAGGCCGTCAACGGCCTCGACCCCGAGTCGGAGCCGAGCGCCGCCCGGGTCAAGGACCTGGAGAGGATGGCCGAGGCGGACGGCGTCTCCACGGTCTTCTACGAGACCCTCGTCAGCGACAAGACCGCCAGGACCCTCGCGCACGACACGGGTCTGAAGACCGACGTCCTCGACCCGCTCGAGGGCATCACCGACCACTCCCGCGGCCAGGACTACTTCTCGGTCCAGCGGGCCAACCTGAAGGCGCTCCAGCAGGCCCTGGGCGCCGCGTGAACGGCACGGGAGGCACCATGACCACCGGCGAACCCGTCATAGCGCTGCGCGAGGTGAGGGCCGAACTCGGCGCCCGGCCCGTGCTGCGCGGCATCGACCTGACCGTCGGCCGCGGCGAGGTCGTCGCGCTGCTCGGCGCCAACGGCTCCGGCAAGTCCACCGCCATCCGCGCGATCATCGGCCAGGTGCCGGTCAGCGGCGGCACGGTCGAGCTGTTCGGCACCCCGCGCCGGTCCTTCCGCGACTGGGCGCGCGTGGGCTACGTACCGCAGCGCACGACGGCCGCGGGCGGCGTCCCCGCGACGGTCGCCGAGATCGTCTCCTCCGGCCGGCTCGCCCGCACCCGCTTCGGGCCCTTCCGCAAGAGCGACCGGGAGGCCGTGCGGCGCGCCCTGGAACTGGTCGGCATGGCCGACCGCGCCAAGGACTCGGTGACGGCGCTGTCCGGCGGCCAGCACCAGCGGGTGCTGATCGCCCGCGCGCTGGTCTCCGAGCCGGAGCTGCTGATCATGGACGAGCCGATGGCCGGCGTCGACCTGGCCAGCCAGGAGGTCCTGGCCGAGACCCTGCGGCAGCAGGTCGAGGCCGGTACGACGGTCCTCCTCGTGCTGCACGAACTGGGCCCGCTGGAGCCGCTGATCGACCGGGCGGTGGTCCTGCGCGACGGCTGCGTCCTGCACGACGGCCCGCCGCCACGCGCGGTCGGCCAGCACGCCCTGCCCGGCCACGACCACGTACACCCGCACGCGCCGGCGGGCACCGAACCGATCCGCACGGGACTGCTGAGCTGATGGAATTCCTGAACTACGCCTTCATGCAGCGGGCGCTGCTGGCCGCCGTGCTGGTCGGTATCACCGCGCCCGCGGTCGGCATCTACCTGGTCCAGCGCCGCCAGGCCCTGATGGGCGACGGCATCGGACACGTCGCCATGACCGGCGTCGGCCTCGGCTTCCTGCTCTCCACCTCCCCGGTGTGGATGGCGACGGCCGTGTCCGTGCTCGGCGCGGTCCTGATGGAGCTGATCCGCTGGTACGGCCGCACCCGCGGCGACATCGCCCTGGCCATGCTGTTCTACGGCGGCATGGCCGGCGGCGTGATGCTGATCAACCTGGCGCCGGGCGGCTCCAACGCCAACCTGACCTCGTACCTGTTCGGCTCCCTGTCCACGGTCGCCCCGTCCGACGTGACCGCGATCTGCGTGCTCGCCGGCTTCGTGCTGCTGGTCACCCTGGGACTGCGCCGCCAGCTGTTCGCGGTCAGCCAGGACGAGGAGTTCGCGCGGGTCACGGGCCTGCCGGTGCGCGCCCTGAACCTGCTGACGGCCGTCACCGCGGCCGTCACCGTGACCGTCGCCATGCGGGTGGTCGGACTCCTGCTGGTGTCCGCGCTGATGGTGGTGCCCGTGGCAGCGGCCCAGCAGCTCACCCGCAGCTTCACCGTCACCTTCGTGATCGCCGTGGCCATCGGCGTGGCCGTGACCGTCAGCGGCACGGTCACCTCGTACTACCAGGACGTCCCGCCCGGCGCCACGATCGTGCTGCTGACCATCGCCGCCTTCCTCG
>NZ_JACBWZ010001260.1 GCF_013870595.1 Streptomyces sp. WELS2
CACCGACTTCTATGGCGGAGGCCCGGGCGCTCTGCGCGGCGTCCACGGCGCGGTTGGCGGAGTAGTTCGCCGAGCGCGCGGCCGAGCGGGCCTTGGCCGCCGCCTGCTTGGCCTGGTCGGCCGACGCCTGGGCCTTGCGCGCCGACTCCTCGGCGGCGTCCGCGTTCGCGTCCGCCTGCGCCGCGTACTCGTTGGCCTTCTGGGCCGACGCGGTGGCCTTGTTCGCCCAGTCCGTCGCCTCCGCGGCGGCGTTGCGGGCCTTGGCCGCGGCCGACTGGGCGCGGTTCGCGTTCTCCTGCGCCTTGTTGGCGATCTTCGCGGCGGCGGCGATCGCACCCTGGATGGCGGCGATGTGGGCGGCGGAGTCGTAGTCCAGCTGCGCGGTCTTGTACTGCACCGAGGCGACGAAGTTGCGGCGCATCCACGCCGGGCCCTCCATCGCGACCTGGGCGTGGGCCTTGGTGTAGGGGCCTCCCGTGTTGATGAGGGCGGCGGTGGCCACCGCGTCGTCGTCCCGCAGGGCCGACTCGTACCCGCTGCTGATGAACTGGTACAGGGCCTCGGGCGTGCCCGCGCTCAGCGCGTCGCTCGCCGCCTTCTTCACGGCGTTGCCCGGGCTGTTCGCCAGGATCCGGGAGACCAGGACCCGGTTGTCCGCGGCGGCGGCCGTGATGACGCCCTTGGTGAGGAAGGCCGCGCCCGCGTCCGGGTCGTCGTCCTCCAGCGCCTTGACCGCCGCGTCGGCGACGTCCGGGGAGGAGACCTGGGCGAGGAAGAGGGACGTCTCCAGGTCGTCCTGGCGCTGGGCGAGCTGCCGGTCGGTGTCGATCCAGCGGTGGACGTCGGCGTCCGCGCCGGACAGGGCGAACCGCGCGGCCTCCCGCGACCAGGAACCCGTGGAGTTCATGAAGGCAACGGCCGCCTTGCGCCCGAGCGTGGCGGACAGGCTCAGGTCGCCGTCGCGCAGCGCCGACTCCGCCTTCGCGACGAGGTCCAGCGTGGCCTGGCCGGCCTGCGCCGCCTGAGTCCGCTTCTCGGCGTACTCGGCCCGCTCCGCGTCCTCGATCTGCGCGAGCAGGCGCACCTCCTCCAGCGCCTGCTTGGTGTCCTCGTCGAGGCGCTGCCACTCGGCGTCCCGCGCCTGCTTCTCCACCTCGACGGCCTTGTTGACGGCGTCGACCGCGTTGTTGGCGGCCTTGGTGGCCTCGTTAGCGAAGGCGGTGGACTTGTTGGCGTAATCGACCGCCTGGCCCGCGTACTTGACGGCCCACTCGGCGGCGTCGGCGGACTTGTCCGCGTGATCGGCCGCGCT
>NZ_JACBWZ010001261.1 GCF_013870595.1 Streptomyces sp. WELS2
GGCCGAGTTCACCAGCGACGGGTCGTTGACGACGTCCTCGTTGACCTCGGTGACGCCGTGCTCATGAACCACCAGGCCGTCGGCTACTGCGCGGGCGCCCACCTGCGCCGACGGGGCCGGCGCCGGATCGGTGTCGTCATGCCCGAGGAGCCGGGCCTCGACACCTACGCGCGGCCCCGGCTGGCCGGCGTACGCCAGGCGCTGCACGGCACGGACGCCACCGTCACGGAGCTGCCGCTCGCCTACACCGAGGAGGCCGCGGCCGAACTCGCCGCCCGCTGGCCCGAGTCGGGCCTGGACGCCGTCTTCACCTACAACGACGAGTACGCCATGCTGCTGATGCGGGCCCTCCAGGACGACGGCATACGCATCCCCGAGGACGTCGCCGTGGTCGGCGCCGACGACCTGATGCTCGGGCGGCTGCTGCGGCCCCGGCTCAGCACCGTGCACATCGAACTGCCCTCCGCGCGCGGCCTCGCCGAGCTGGTCGACCGCGCGGTGCGCGACCCCGGCGGCGAGCCCGGGACGCACACCGTGCTGGGGGCCTCCGTGGTACGGCGCGAGTCCAGCTGACCCGAGCCGCACCGGGGGTCTACTGAGGGTCCCGGCCCTGCTGGGCGGCGACGCTCTTGCGGACCTCGTCCATGTCCAGCGCGCGGGCCTGCTTGATCAGGTCCGCGAGGGCCGGTGCGGGCAGGGCGCCCGGCTGGGCGTAGACCGCGACCTGGTCGCGGACGATCATCAGCGTCGGGATCGACCGGATCTCGAAGGCCGCGGCCAGCTCCGGCTGCGCCTCGGTGTCCACCTTGCCGAACACCAGGTCCGGGTTTTCCTCGGCCGCCTGCTCGTACACGGGCGCGAACGACCGGCACGGCCCGCACCAGGACGCCCAGAAGTCGATCAGAACGAACTCGTTCCCGGAGACCGTCTCGTCGAAGTTCTCCTTGGTCAGTTCCACCGTGCTGGTCATGGCCTGATTCCCTCTTCCTGGTGTGGGGTGTGCCGACGGCGCAAACACGGCCGCCGGGCCGCCTATTCCAGCCGCGCGCGCCGGTGTTCCGCGCGCATACCCATGTGGCCGCGGCGCACACCACCCACCAGACTGACCCCATGACGGAAACGGAATCGAACACGTACGACGTCGTGGTGATCGGAGCGGGACCGGTGGGCGAGAACGTCGCCGACCGGACCCGGGCGGCCGGGCTGACCACCGCCGTCGTGGAGAGCGAACTGCTCGGCGGCGAGTGCTCGTACTGGGCCTGCATGCCCAGCAAGGCCCTGCTCAGGCCGGTCATCGCCCGCG
>NZ_JACBWZ010001262.1 GCF_013870595.1 Streptomyces sp. WELS2
CGGTGCGCCGGCTGCCGGGCGGCGGGGGCCCGCCGGGCGAAGACCTCGTACAGGGATGTTTGCGGTACTGAGGCCCCGGCGCGCGGTGCCAGCGGTTACGGTGCTGGCTGGAGAGCGGATCTACGGAGCCCCGGACCGACGGGCCCACGGGTGACAGGGGGAGGCACGATGCCCGGAACCGTGCTGCTGCTCGCGGCCTCGCCGGTGGGCCGGGGGCGCCTGGTGGACGCGGCCGGTGTCCTGCCGGTGCTGGCGGCCGTCGCCCCCGCCGTGCTGTCCGGCGCCGACACCGCGAACGTCGTGGAGCTCGCCGACCCGCTGGAACCGCAGGCCGTGCTGACCCGGCTGCGGGCCGCGGCGGCGGCACCCGGGCCGCTCACCGTGTACGTCACCGGGCAACTGCACCTCGACCGGCGCCAGCACCGGCCCCATCTGGCGCTGGCCCGCACCACGGCGGCCACCCTCCGCTACACCGCGCTGCCCTGGCACTGGATCCGCGAGGAGCTGCGGCTGCGCTCGGCCGGGGACACCGCGCTCGTGGTGGATCTGCACGCCGACGCCGAGGCCTGGAAGCACCTCACCGAGCGCGGCCTCGACTGCGGCCCGTACACCGCCGTGTACGGCCGTGTCGCCCCGCCCGCCCGGCGGGGCCCGGCCGAGCCGGTGTACATGAAGACGGTCGCCACCCTCCTGCGCAGCGGCCGCCGCCCCCCGCTGGACACCCTGCACGAGCAGGCCCTGAGCCGGATCCCGGAGGAGACCCGGGGCAACCTGCTGATGCTGGCGCTGCCCGGTTCGGCGTATCTGTACCAGGGCGAGGAACTCGGCCTGCCCGAGGTCGCCGACCTGCCCACGGAGGTGCTCCAGGACCCGATCTGGGAGCAGACCGGCCACACCCGCAAGGGCCGCGACGGCTGCCGGGTCCCGCTGCCGTGGACGACGACCGGACCGTCGTACGGCTTCGGGCCCGGGGCCGGCTGGCTGCCGCAGCCCACCTCCTTCGCCGGCTACGCGGTCCAGGCGCAGGCCGGTGTGGAGGGCTCCACGCTGGAGCTGTACCGCGCGGCCCTGCGGCTGCGCCGCAAACTGCTGGACGGCGAGGCGCTGACCTGGAACCCGGCCGCACCGGACGGGGTACTGGACTTCACCCGCACCGAGGCCTGGCGCAGCGTCACCAACCTGGGCGCCGAGCCGGTGCCGCTGCCGCCCGGCGAGGTCCTGCTGAGCAGCACACCGCTGCCCGGCGAGAGGGTGCTGCCGCCGGACACCACCGTGTGGCTGGCCTAGCGCGTCACCCTCCCG
>NZ_JACBWZ010001263.1 GCF_013870595.1 Streptomyces sp. WELS2
AGCCGCGCAGGGTGGCGTCGTCGAGCAGCAGCCGGATCAGGGGGCGCACCTGGGTGATCAGGACGCCGAGCGAGGCCCGCACCTTCGCCATCAGCTCGGCCGCGAGGATCGAGTTCCCGCCCAGGTCGAAGAAGTTGTCGCCCGGCTCCACCGACTCCACACCGAGCACCTGGCACCACAGGCCGGCGACGGCACGCTCGACCAGGCTCGCCGTGGGCGCCCCGTCACCGGCCGCCGAAGAGGCCGCGGGCAGCCGGGACGGATCGGGCAGCGCGGCGAGGTCGGTCTTGCCGTGCGCGGTGGTCGGCATCGCGTCGAGCTGGACGAACCGGGCCGGGACCATGTAGGCGGGCAGATGGCGGGCGGTGAAGGCGCGCAGCTCCCCGGGATCGAGGGCGTGCGGGGCGCGCCGGGCGGTGAAGTAGGCGACGAGCTGGTCCTCCCCCCGGTGGGTGAAGGACGTGACCGCGGCGTCGTCGACCAGGTCGTGCGCGGACAACGTCGCCTCGATCTCGGCCGGTTCGATGCGGAAGCCGCGGATCTTGATCTGCCGGTCGGCCCGCCCCACGATCTCCAGGCTGCCGTCGGCCGTCCAGCCGCCCAGGTCGCCGGTGCGGTACACGGTCCCCGGGCCGTCCGGCAGGGTCACGAACCGCTTCCGGCTCTGCGCCTCGTCACCGAGGTAGCCCTGGGCGACGCCGGGGCCGCCGAGGTAGACCTCGCCGTGCCGTCCGGGCGGGACCGGGTTCAGCCGCTCGTCCAGTACCTGTACGACGGTCCCCGGCAGCGGCCGTCCGACGGGCGCGGGGCCCTGGGCCGGCAGCGCCTCGGGGGTGATCTCCATCGTGCAGGAGGTGATCGTCGTCTCGGTCAGTCCATAGGCGTTCACGAGGCGGGAGCCGGGCATCAGCCGCAGGGCGGTCCGGCAGTCCTCGGCGTGCACCGCGCTGCCGCCCACAATGGTGAGCCTCACCGGCAAGTCCACTGTCTTCGAGGCGAGTTCGGCGAGGAAGGCACGCCAGTACGGCGGGGTGAGGTCCATGACCGTGATGCCGAGCGACCTCAGCCGGCCGGGCAGTTCGCTCGGTGCCCAGGCGTACTCGGGCAGCACGAGGGTCGCGCCGTTGAGCAGGGTGTTGAGGATCTGCTCGATGGAGGTGTCGAAGGAGAGCGCGGCGAACTGCAGCACCCGGTCCTGGGACGTGACGCCGTACCGCTCGTTGACGCTGTGGCACAGATAGGCGAGGGAGGCGTGGGACACCGGTACGGCCTTGGGGGTGCCGGTGGAGCCCGAGGT
>NZ_JACBWZ010001264.1 GCF_013870595.1 Streptomyces sp. WELS2
CCAGCACGGAGTTGTCGGATCCCGCCACGTCGAGTTCGACCCGGACCCAGCCGCGCCGCCGCCACAGCAGCGGTTCCACGATCCGTACCGTCTGCACCCGGCCCGGCGGTACCGTCTCGTGGGCGCGGTCCAGCAGCCCGCGGTCGATGCGCAGCCCGTCCGGGGACTCGCTCACCGTCCAGTCGAACTCGGTGACGAACCGGCCCACGCTGCTCGCCCCGGCCGTGCCGAGCAGCGGCAGGGCGGTGACGAGGACCGTCCACAGGTTGTCCGTGAAGAGCCACAGCAGGGTGGGGACGACCAGCGCGGCGCACAGCGAGCCCCAGGTGGCGCCGGTCAGCACCAGGGAGCGCGCCAGCTCGCGAGGAGGCACGCGCAGCAGGACGTGCGCCGGTGCCTCGCCGACCTCACGCGCCGTCTCGGGCGCGAAACCGGCCGCGCGCGCGAGCAGCTCCGCGCGCAGGGCGCGCGCCTCGCGCTCGCTCAGAAAGGCCAGTTCGTCCTTGTCGTCGGTGCCTACGACGTCGATGCGCAACTTGGCCACGCCCGCCACGCGCGCGAGGAGCGGACGGGAGACGTCCACGGCCTGGACGCGCTCCAGCCGGATGTGCGCGGTGCGCCGGAACAGCAGTCCGGTGCGTATCCGCAGCTCGGTGTCGGTGACCGCGTAGTGCGTGAACCACCAGGACAAAAAGCCGTAGAGGCCGGCCGCCGGCACGAGGACCGCGATGCCCAGCAGGAGCATGGTGTCCGTGAGCCGTGCGAGCTGCTCCTGCGCGCCGTTCGGGTCGTGCACCGCCCAGCCGGCCAGCACGGCGAGCGGCGCCCACGCCCGGCGCAGGGGTGTGACCGGGTGCAGCCGGCGCTCGATGACGGGCGCGCGCTCGGGCGCGCCGGTACCCGCGCGCTCGGCCCCCACGGGTATGCCGTCGTTCACGTCCTCGGCCCGCTCCCGGGACGTCACAGGCCCGCCGATCGTGCCTCGCCCAGCTCGGTGAGCCGGTCGCGCAGCCGTTCCGCCTCGGCCGGGTCCAGGCCGGGGATGGTCGCGTCGGTCGCGGCGGCGGCCGTGTGCAGCTGGACGGTGGCCAGCCCGAAGCGCCGCTCCACGGGCCCGGAGGTCACCTCCACCAGCTGCATCCGCCCGTACGGCACCACCGTCTCCTCACGCCACAGGACACCGCGGCTGATCAGCAGGTCGTCGGCGCGCTCGGCGTACCGCCAGGAGCGCCAGTTGCGCTCCAGCAGCCGCCAGCACACGGCGGCGCACGCCGGTGGCAGCAGCGCGCAC
>NZ_JACBWZ010001265.1 GCF_013870595.1 Streptomyces sp. WELS2
CACGTTCATCCGGGCCGCCCGGAACGCCGGGACCAGCGCGGCGAACAGGCCCACGAAGGCCGATCCGATGAACACCCCGGTGATCGTCGGCCAGGGGATGTCGAGGACGTTCAGGCCTTCCAGGGCGAGCAGTTTCTGCGCGGTGGCGCCCCAGCCCATGCCGAGGCCGAGGCCCAGCAGGGCACCGAAGACGGCGATCACCACGGACTCCAGGCGGATCATGCGGCGCAGCTGGCGGCGGGAGAGGCCGATGGCCCGCATCAGGCCGATCTCCCGGGTCCGCTCGACCACGGACAGCGCCAGGGTGTTCACCACGCCGAGGACCGCGACGACGATCGCCAGTGCCAGCAGGCCGTAGATCATGTTCAGCAGCTGGCCGATCTGGTCCTTCAGTTCCTGCTTGTAGTCGGTCTGGTCGCGCACGGTGTACTGCGGGAACTCGTGCAGCGCCGACTTCAGTGCCTGGTAGGCGGCCTTCTCCTGGCCGTCCTTGGCGGTGGCGAACAGCAGGTCGTCCAGCGGCATCCGGTCGGCGGGGACGTACTTGGCGACCGTGGCGATGGAGGCGTACATCGCGCCCTTGTCGACGACGGCCTCGTCGCTGGTGATCGCGCGGACGGTGAGCTTCGCCGTCCCGCCGTCCTCGAAGCGGACGGCGACCGTGGAGCCGAGCTTGATGCCGTGGTCCTCGGCGAAGCCCTCGAAGACGGACATCGAGTCCGGTTCGTAGGCGTCGGCGAGGTCGCCGGCGACGGTCTTGGTGCGCACGTCCCGGGCGTACGTCGGGTCGGCCGCGTTGATCGTCTCCCTCGTGAGGGTACGGCCGTCCGGCGTGGTCAGGGTGGCGTCCAGGAGCTTGTACTCGGTGACCCGGGCCAGGCCCGGGGTGTCCTTGACGGCCCGGACCGCCTGCTTGGTGATGACCTGGCCGTTGTCCTCCTGGACGATGAAGTCCGTGCCGACGGTCTTGTCGAGCTGGTCGGTTGCGGAGGCCACCATGGAGGAGCCGACCACCGACAGGCACGCCACCAGGGCCAGGCCGATCATCAGGGCGGCGCCGGTGGCACCGGTGCGGCGCGGGTTGCGCAGCGCGTTGCGCTCGGCCATCCGGCCGACGGGTCCGAAGACCCGCAGGAGGACCGCGCCGAGGACGCGGACCAGCGCGCCGGCGAGCAGCGGGCCGACGACGACGAACCCGATCAGGGTGAGCAGCACGCCCAGGCCCAGCCAGCCGGAGCCGGTCTTGGCCTTCTCGGCGGTGGCGGCCACGTACAGGCTGCAGCCGCCGGC
>NZ_JACBWZ010001266.1 GCF_013870595.1 Streptomyces sp. WELS2
GGGACACCGCCCGCGCCCCGCCCGGCCACCGCCACCGCCACCGCACCCCGCGTACGACGGACTCGCGTTTCCCGGCCACCACCACGACTGACTGACGCATGCCCCTCGGTACGGCGTACGGCGGCCCGCTGTTCACCGGGCGGCGCGGGATCCCGCGCTCAGACGCCCCCGACCGCCGTCAGCAAGGCCAGCGGCGCCGCCGCGGACCGGGCCTCCAGGCCGCACGCGTGCGGGTAGGGCACCGGCTCGCCGTGCGTGTCCCGCCCGTACCCGGCCCACACCTCCGGCAGCCGGTACCCGGTCACCGCGGCCGCGTCGAGCAGCGCGTGCGCCACCGTCCGGGCCTCGTCGTGCAGCCCGTAGCGGGCGAGGCCCAGCGCGATCAGGGCGTTGTCGTGCGGCCAGACGGAGCCGCGGTGGTAGGACAGCGGGTGGTAGGCGGGCTGCCCGGAGGCCACCGTGCGCACGCCCCAGCCGGAGAAGAAGTCCGGCTCCAGCAGCCGCCGGCCCACCACCTCGCCGTACTCCTTGTCCAGCAGCCCCGACCACAGCAGGTGCCCGGCGTCGGAGGCGAGCGCGTCTATCCGGTGGCCCCGGCCGTCCAGCGCGAGCGCCGGGAACGACTGCTCCGGCATCCAGAAGTCCCGCTGGAACCGGTCCCGCAGATCCGCCGCCGCCTGTTCCAGCAGCGCCGCGTACGTCTCGTCGCCCCACACCCCGCGCGCCACCTGCGCGGTACGGCGCAGCGCGTCGTACGCGTAGCCCTGCGCGCCCGCCGCCATCACCGCGCCGGTGGGCCGGGTGCCGTCGGCGCGGCAGATCGCGCCGGGGGAGTCCTTCCAGTTCTGGTTGGCGAGGCCGCCCTTGTCGGCGCGGTAGACGAGATAGCCGCGCGAGGTCAGCCCGCCGTGGTCGAGCATCCAGCCGACGGCGGCCCGGGCGTGCGGCTCCAGCCGGCGGGCCAGCGCCGTGTCGCCGGTCTGCTCGACGTACGCGCCGAGCAGGACGAGGAACAGCGGGGTGGCGTCCACCGAGCCGTAGTAGCGGCCGAACGGCACCTGCCCGAAGTGGGCCAGCTCCCCGTGCCGCACCTCGTGCACGATCTTGCCGGGCTGGGCGACCGGGGAGTCCCCGGTGCCGGTCGCCTGGGTGGCGGCCAGGGCGAGCAGGGTGGCGGCGGCCGGGCCGGGGCGGTAGGGCAGGGTGAACAGGGAGGTGATCAGCGCGTCCCGGCCCAGCCCGCCCCGTCGGCCGCGGCGGCGAAGGACTTGCTGCGGCCGTCGGGC
>NZ_JACBWZ010001267.1 GCF_013870595.1 Streptomyces sp. WELS2
TCCGTCCTCTTCCCCCGCGTCCCCGCGTATCGTCGATCACCCGGTCCGGGCCGGAGCCGTCCGAGGGCACGGCGAAGGCCAGCCGGCGGTCACCGTGCGCCGTGCCGCTGCGGAAGGGCGTGTACGGGTAGAACGCGTCCGAGACCAGGGGGGCCGCCGACGCCGGCAGCCGCCAGGACACCGGCAGCCGGTGCTGGGGGAGACCCGGGTTGTGGGCCAGCAGCGTGGTGACCGCCGAGGCCGAGGGGTCGTACGACAGGCCCGCCCACTGCTCGCCGCCCACGATGGAGAAGGGGTCCAGCTGGCCCGGGTCGCCCACGAACAGCGCCCGCTCGAACAGGCCGGCCACGGCGAGCAGGGAGTCCGAACGCATCTGGTACGCCTCGTCCACGATCGCGTGCCGCCACGGCTCGTCCACCTTCACATGCGCCCACTTCGCGGCCGTGGACAGCACCACGGGCAGCCCCGCGAGGTCGGCCGCCTTCGCCGACGTACGCACCTGCGGCAGGCCGTCCAGCGCCTTGTCGTAGGCGTCGGCGTCACTGCTGTGCAGCCGGCCCACGGGCAGCTCCGGGTCCTTCTCCGCCAGCCGCAGCACGAGGTCGTCGACCTGGGCGTTGGTCTGCGCCACCACCATCAGCGGGCGGCCCGCCGCGGCGAGTTCCAGGGCCGCGCGCACCACCAGCGTCGACTTGCCGGCGCCCGGCGGGGAGTCCACCACCACACCCCGCTCGGTGCCGTGCAGCGTGTCGTGGAGGATCGCCTCGGTGGCGCGGCCGGCCGCGGTGCCGGGATCGAAGTCGACGGTCGTCACAGCACGTCCTCCTCGGTGACGGGGTCGGGGGCCTCCGGCGCCGCCTCGCCCGGCGGGCCGCCGTGTGTCCACGGGGTCTCCTCCGGGTCGGGCAGTTTCGCGCCGCCCCGCTGCTCGTGCTCGAACAGCGTGAAGCAGATCCGGTCGCCCTTGCCCGGCACCGAACCGGGCTCGGGCTCCTTGCCCCGGCCCATCCGGTCCAGGACGCGCAGGGTCAGCACCCCGTCCGCCTCGTACCCGACGAATTCCGCCGACTGAGGCCGGCCGTCCAGCGAGCGGTACACCCGCGCCCGCTCCGCGAGGTGCGGCCGGTCGTCCGTGCGGACGGTCACCAGCGGGCGCGGGCTCGGCCGCTTCCCCTCGCCGTACGCCATGACGACATCGGTCACCTCGCCCGCGAACGCCTCCCCGGCCAGCCGCCGCCCGGCCATCACCAGCGGATCGTCCAGCGCCTCCTGCGCCTCCAGCCG
>NZ_JACBWZ010001268.1 GCF_013870595.1 Streptomyces sp. WELS2
CGCCAGCGCGCCTACGAGGTCCGTTCGCCGAGGTCCCTCAGCTCCGTACGGCGCTCCGCCAGCTGGGCCGGGTCCTCGCCGATCCACACCTCGCGCCCGGTGTCCGGTCCGTCCGGGAGGATCAGCAGCTCGGCCAGCCGGTGTTCGCGGGCCGCCTCGATCAGCTCCGGCACCCCCTCGACGGCCGCCGCCCGCCGCTCCTCGTCGGGCGTCCGGGCGGACCGGTACCGGTCCACCTCGGCCATGATCCGCTCCCGCGTGTGCCGGGCCCGGATCTCCGCCACCTCACGCGGCAGCAGCCGGCTGCCCACGCCGTGCTCGGTCTCCACCGCCCGGGCCCGCAGATGTGCCGGCAGCTGCTCGTGCACCGACCGGCACTCCCGCTGCTCGCCGCACAGGATCAGCAGATCGGCGCCGGTCTCGGCCTGGCCGGCCGCGAGCGCCTCGGCGATCTCCCGCGCGTTGTGCTCCCAGGTGTCCTCCACCTTCAGCTGGAAGTGCCGCTCGGACCAGTCGGACGCCTTCGCCCGGTGCATCGGCCACTGCCGGCTGCCCGTCACATGCCCGGCCTCCTCCCGCAGCACCGCGCTGCGCAGCTCGAAGTCGGCCCCCGTACGGTCGATGTACGCCACCAGCGACACCGGGTCCTCACCGGCCAGGTCCAGCAGCGGCGTGACGTGCGGCAGCGTGCCCCAGTGCACCAGCCCCTGCGGCGGTGCCTGGGTCAGCGGCACCTGGAGCACCACCTCGCCGTCCCGGGCGAAGACGGCCCGCCCGTAGGGCTCGGTGCTGCGTTCCAGGGCGGCCACCGCGTCGCGCACCGCCCGGCAGGTGGCCTCGTCGGCGCCCTGCTCCCGCAGCTGCCGGGCCACCGCCTCGGCCGTCAGCCTGCGCCGGGTGTGCATGTCCTCCTCGTGCTGTGACAGGTCGACGTACGCGGAGGCCCACGACCCCGGATGTTCGTACAGTGGATTCAGGAACGCGAGCTCCATGGATTCCTCCCGGAAATCGCTCGGGGGCAGTGCATGCCGGGCGGGTACCCGTACCCCATGAACGAACACGACGAGCGGGGCACCACCATGACCGGAGTCGACCCCAGCCGGCTGGACGACCAGCAGCTCATGAAGGAGCTGGAGACGATCCACCGCACGCGCCACGACACCCTGCTGTACGGCTCGAACGACGCGTTGCGGGCCCACAACGAGCGGATGGCGCAGCTGGAGGGCGAGTACCTGCGGCGCAACCCCCGCCGCCTGGTGAGCGCGGGCCGCACCCGCGA
>NZ_JACBWZ010001269.1 GCF_013870595.1 Streptomyces sp. WELS2
GAAGACCAGCCCGGTGCCCGCCCCCACGGTCGCCCGGCGCTCGGCGGCCGGCATCGCCCACAGGTCCCGGCCGCGGAACGCCACCGTCCCCGAGACCGGCCGCTGGATGCCCACCAGCACCTTCGCCAGCGTCGACTTCCCGCACCCCGACTCGCCGACCACGCCCACCGTCTCCCCGGCCGCCACGGTGAGGCCGGCGCCGGTCAGGGCGTACACCCGGTCCCGCCGCAACAGCCCGCCACCGCGCGCCCGGTGCACCACGTGC
The DNA here is from genome assembly GCF_013870595.1 of Streptomyces sp. WELS2. Taxonomy (GTDB): domain Bacteria; phylum Actinomycetota; class Actinomycetes; order Streptomycetales; family Streptomycetaceae; genus Streptomyces. Next base: position 266 of record NZ_JACBWZ010001269.1, read on the forward strand.
GCGTCCCGTACCTCCACCACGGCGGTCATTGCAGGGCCTCCTCGCTCTCCGTGGACGAAAGCTCCACCGCCGGGTGGTGGCAGGCGGCCGTGTGCGTGGCGGTGCCGGCCGGGGCCGGGGCGGTGGTGTGGCACACCTCGGTGGCCAGCGGGCAGCGGTCGGCGAAGCGGCAGCCCGCCGGGAAGTGGGCCGGGGCCGGCACGACGCCCTTGATCTGCGTCATCCGTTCCTCGGCCGACTCCAGCGACAGCACGCTGCCGAGCAGGCCGCGCGTGTAGTGGTGGGCCGGTGCCGCCACCAGGTCGGCGGTCACCCCGGTCTCCACGATCCGCCCGCCGTACATCACCGCCACCCGGTCGGTGACGTCCGCGATCAGCGCCAGGTCGTGCGAGACCAGGACCAGCGCGAAGCCCAGTTCCTCGCGCAGCCGCAGCAGCAGCTCCATGACCTGGGCCTGCACGGTGACGTCCAGGGCGGTGGTCGGCTCGTCGGCGACGATCAGCTTCGGCTCGCGGGACAGGGCCATGGCGATGAGCACGCGCTGGCGCTGCCCGCCGGACAGCTCGTGCGGATAGCTGCGCAGGGTGCGCTCCGGGTCCAGCCCGACCAGCGACAGCAGCTCCGCGGGGCTTCGCCGGCCGCCGCGCCGTACGAGTTGCCGGAGCTGGGCGCGGATGGTCATCGCCGGGTTCAGCGAGGACAGGGCGTCCTGGTAGACCATGGCCATCTCGTGGCCGAGCAGCCGACGCCGGGCCCGTGCCGGCTCGGTCAGCAGGTCCCGTTGCCGGAACCGCACCTGCCCGCCGATCCGGGCCCCCTTCGGTTCGAGGCCCATCACGGTGAGCGCGGTCAGCGACTTGCCGCAGCCCGACTCGCCCACCAGGCCCAGCACCTCGCCGGGGTACACCTCGAAGCCGACCCCGGCCACGATGTCCACGCCCCGGTGCCGGTCCGGGAAGCCGATGGTGAGGTTCTCCACCGCGAGCACCGGCGGTCCGCCGCGGTGGCTCC
>NZ_JACBWZ010000127.1 GCF_013870595.1 Streptomyces sp. WELS2
AGGCCCCCCTGCCGCGCCGCACCCCGTGACCGGCCCGGTCACCGCGCGCCCGAAAGCCGCCTGTCCTCAGGACGCCTCCTCACTGAACTCGGTGCGCCGGTCGTACTCGGCGCGGGCCATCGCGATCTCCTCCTGATGCTGCTCCGTCCAGTCCACCAGCGCCTGGATCGTGTCGTGCAGCGTCACGCCCAGCGGCGTCAGTTCGTAGTCCACCCGGGGCGGCACCACCGGATGGACGGTGCGGCGCACCAGCCCGTCCCGCTCCAGCTGGCGCAACGTCACCGTCAGCATCCGCTGGCTGATGCCCTCGATGCTGTGGCGCAGCTGGTTGAAGCGCAGGCTGCGGTTCTCCAGCAGCGCGATGACCAGAAGCGACCACTTGTCGGCGACGCGGTCCAGGATCTGGCGGACCTCGCACCCCTCGCGGACGTCCCACTGAAGGATGTTGTAGTCCTCGGTACCCGAGCAGTGCCTCGGTGACTTTAAAGTGCCTTCTTCCATGAGGCCTCAGCTTGCCCCATGATTCCGACAGTTACAAGTGGGAACCGGCAGGCTCTCGCGTAACCGGGGTGCGCACCCGTGGAATCGAGCCCTTTCCCTCGGTTTCTCTCATCCATGTCCGGGCTCCGCGGATTTTCCCGCGTCCGTCCCTCAGACTTTCTCAAGGAGAACCTCAGTGTCCACAGTGCAATCCCCATCGGGCGGCGACACCGATCGCATGAGCGGGCGCGCTTGGGGCGTGCTGTTCGTGCTGTGCGGCGCGATCTTCCTGGAGGGCATCGACGTGGCCATGCTCAATGTGGCCCTCCCGTCGATCCGTGACGACCTCGGGATGTCCACCGGCACGCTGCAGTGGGTCATGAGCGCGTACGTCCTCGGCTACGGCGGGTTCATGCTGCTCGGCGGCCGGGCGGCGGACCTCTTCGGCCGGCGCCAGATGTTCGTGTTCTGGCTGGTGGTGTTCCTGCTGTTCTCAGGCCTGGGCGGACTGGCGACCGAGGGCTGGATGCTGCTCGTCGCCCGGTTCGTGACCGGTATCGCCGCGGCCTTCATGGCCCCGGCCGGCCTGTCGATCATCACCACCAGCTTCGAGGAGGGCTCCCAGCGCAACAAGGCCCTGCTGGTCTACTCCGGCACCGCCGCCGGCGGCTTCTCCATCGGCCTGGTCATCGGCGGTCTGCTCACCGCGGTCAGCTGGCGGTGGGTGTTCTTCGCCCCGGTCATCCTCTCGGCGGTCATCCTGCTCGCCGCCGTCGCCCTCATCCCCAAGTCCCCCCGCCCCGACCGGCAGGGCCAGCCCGTGGACCTCGCCGGCGCCATCACCGTGACCGGCGCGATCCTGCTGCTGGTGTTCGCCGTCGAGCGCGCCACGCACGTCGACGCGATCTGGACGGCCGGCACGGTCGCCGTCAGCCTCGTGCTGTTCATCGCGTTCACCGTCGTCGAGCGCAAGTCGTCGGCACCGCTGGTGCGGCTCGGCCTCTTCCGGCACGGCGGACTGGTCCGCGCCAACCTGGCCGCGCTGCTCTTCTCCGGCGGATTCTTCGGCTTCCAGTTCATCGTCACGCTCTACCTTCAGGAACTGCGCGGCTGGTCGACCCTGCAGACCAGCTTCGCGATGATCGTGATCGGCATCGACACGGTGCTCTCGCCGACGCTCACGCCCAAGCTGGTCGACAAGTTCGGCAACGCCCGGGTCATCTTCGGCGGACTGGTGCTGGCCTCCCTGGCGTACGCCCTGATGCTGCCGCTACAGGTCGACTGGACCTACGCGCTGATGTTCCCGAGCCTGCTCGTGCTGGGCCTGGCCTTCTCCCTCACGTACGGCCCGCTCACCATCGCCGGCACCGAGGGCATCGAGGAGGAGGAGCAGGGCGTCGCCGGCGGTCTGCTGTACACCAGCTTCCAGTTCGGCGCCGCGATCGGTCTGTCCGCGGCCGCCGCCGTCAACATCGCGGCCACCGACGGCTCCTCGCCCGGCGAGCTCCTCGACGGCTACAAGGCGGCCCTGATCGTGCCGCTGGTCGCCGCGCTCGGTGCCACGCTGATCAGCACCTTCGGCCTGCGCAAGCGCGCGGACGACGTGACCGGCGCACCCACGCCCGCCTCCGTCGAGGTCTAGCCGGCACCCGTAGCACCCGTAGCACCCACAGCGACCGGACACCCGGTCCCCGTACCGCGCCGCCCTGGCCGAACCCCCATCGGGCCAGGGCGGCGCCTTTGTGCGCGGACCGAGGTGTCCGGCGCATTCCGGTACGGGCCCGCCGGCCCGTTCTCTTTTCCCGCCGGATATTCGGGGATGTTTCCGCCGGACCGGCTGTTTCACCGGCGGGGATTACCGGAGACTTCTCGATTACCGGGGTGTGACCGCCCCTGGGGAAGAATGAAGTCACGCGAGCTTCCCCGGGAAATACGCCCGGCGGGAAGGACACGCTTTTCCACGCCTTCGCGGGGGCCGCCCCCGGCGCCGGGCCGTCGTACCGCACGGACCGGACCCGAGGGCTCCCCCCACCCCAGACGGACGAGACTGCTCAGGAGGCAGCATGACTACGACGGACAGCGCCGTCGCTTCGGTGCTCGACGAGGTGACGAGCCTGGCCGCGACGCTTCGGGACAGCGGACCCGAGGCCGAGGCACGCCGCTGGATCCCGGAGGCGAACGTCGATCTGCTGGAGAAGGCCGGCGTCTACCGGCTGACCGTGCCGCGCCGCTTCGGCGGTCTGGAGGCCCCGGTCGCCGACCAGGCCCGGGTCCTCACCGAGATAGCCCGCGCCGACACGGCCACCGGCTGGGTGTCGATGATCTGGCTCGGCAGCGTCTGGATCGTCAGCCAGTTCCCGGACCGTACCCAGGAGGAGGTGTTCACGGGCGGCTCCGCCCGGGTCTCCACGGGCTTCACCCCGTCGGGCACCCTCACCCCCGCCGAGGACGGCGGCTACACCCTGAACGGCACCTGGAAGTGGCTGACCGGCTGCCGCGGCGCCCAGTGGGCCGTCCTCGCCGCCCTGCTGGAAGGCCCGGACGGCACCCCCGTCCCGCACGCGGCCCTCGTCCCGGTCTCCGACATCACCATCGCCGACGACTGGCACGCCGCCGCCGCGGCCGGCACCGGCAGCTCCAGCGTGACCGCCGCGAACGTGACCGTGCCCGCCCACCGCGTGGTCAGCCTGATGGAGATGCTCACCGGATCCACCGGCGACCGCTCCAACACCGGTGCCACCGGCAGCAACTACGCGCTGGTCCCGCTGATCATGGCGCACGGCGCGGCCGTGTTCCTCGGCATGGCCAAGGGCGCGCTGGAGCTGTTCCTGGACCGGCTGCCGGGACGTGGCATCACCTACACCTCCTGGACCGACCAGAGCCAGTCGCCGGTCACCCAGATCCAGGCCGCCACCGCCGCCAACAAGATCGCCGCGGCGGAGGCGCTCCAGGAGGGCTGGCTGACGCTCCTGCAGACGCACGCCGACGCCGGCACCCAGCCCTCCGTGGCGGAGCGGGCCGAGGTCCGCGGCCGGGCCGCCTTCGCGGTCCAGCTGGCCAAGGAGGCCGTCGACGGGCTCTACGAGGCCAGCGGGGCCTCCGTCATCATGCGGGACGTCCCCTTCCAGCGCTTCCACCGCGATGTGCGCGGCCTCGCCCTGCACGCGCTGTACGCGTTCAACACCAACATGGAGGTGCACGGCCGCGCCCTTCTCGGCCTGGCCCCCGACACCCCCTTCCTGTGATCCGCCCGGCCCTCGGGCCGTCGCACTGAGTTCCCCTGTGCCCGGGCCGCTCGTCCCCGACGGGGCGGGCGTCCCGGGCACGGCCATGTCATGTCCGTACGCGAACACCCCGGGAGAAAGCGATGAGCAAGAACACCGGCGACAGCGCTCCGACCGTCCTCGTCCTGGGCGGCACCGGCAAGACCGGCCGCCGCCTGACGGGCCTGCTGCGTGAACGCGGCGCCCACGTGCGGGCCGCGAGCCGCAGCGGCGACGTGCGCTTCGACTGGGACGACCGCTCCACGTGGGAGCCCGCGCTCACCGGCGCCCAGGCCGCCTACCTGGTCGACATGCAGGACAAGCCGGGGGCCTGGGACGCCGAGGCCCACATCCGTGAACTCGCCAAGCTCGCCGTGGAGTCGGGGGTGCGCCGGCTGGTGCTGCTCCAGGCCCGGGTGACCGAGCCGGTGGGCGGCAAGTCCCTGATCGCCGGCGAGCGCGCGGTCCAGGAGTCGGGTGCCGAGTGGACCGTGCTGCGGCCCAACTGGTTCAACCAGAACTTCGACGAGGGCGTGCTGCTCGACGGCGTCCTCGCGGGCGAGCTGCGGCTGCCCGCCGGCGACGGCAGGGAGCCCTTCGTGGACGCCGACGACGTGGCGGCCGTGGCCGCGGCGGCGCTCCTGGAGGACGGCCACGCGGGACAGACGTACGAACTGAGCGGACCGCGCGCGCTCACCCTCGCCGAGGCCGCGCGGGAGATAACGAAGGCCTCCGGACGGGAGATCCGCTACGTCCCGGTCGGCCACGAGGAGTACGTCGACGAGCTCGTGGGGTACGACGTGCCCGCGGACTACGCGCGCTTCGTCGCCGACCTCGTCGGCCAGATCCGGGACGACAAGAACTCCGTTCCCACGGACACCGTACGACGCGTGCTCGGACGCGAGCCGCGCGATTTCACGGAGTTCGCCGCACGGGCCGCGGCGGCCGGCGCGTGGAACGTCTGAACGGACGGTATGGCAGGGGTCAGTCGGTCACTTCAAAGTGCCTTCTTCCGCACCCGGAAAACTCCGGGCAAGCTTGCCGGAGTTGAATGAACAGAGATAGGAGCCGTCGTCATGGCGACCAAGGTCGACTCGTTTTCCGAGATCGCCGACAAGTTCTTCGAGTACATCAGTGACATCCGTTACTGCACCATGATCACGGTGGACAAGAAGTCCCGTCCCAGGGCCCGTGTCCTGCTGCCCATCTGGGAAGTCGTCGACGGCAAGCCGGTGGGCTGGCTCGCCGCGTACAAGACGCCGGTGAAGGTGGCGCACCTGGCGAACAATCCCCACACGACGTACTCGTACTGGAATCCCCGGCAGAACGCCGTATTCATCGACAGCGTCTCCACCTGGGCCGAGGACATGGAGACCAGGACCTACGCCTGGAATCTGTACCAGAAGGGAAGTCCGGCCGGCGTCGGGTACGACCCGTACAACTTCTGGAGCGGCGGTCCGGCCGACCCGAAATACCATGTGCTGCGCATCGATCCGTGGCGGGTGCAGGTGCTGCGCGGTACGGACCTCAGCAGCCGGATCTGGACGGACGAGAGCCGCCCCTGACCGGCCCGCGAGCCCGCGGCCACCGCCCACCGCGGGCTCGTCGGACCACACGGTCCTGCGGCGCCCCCTCCCGTCACGGAACGCGCGGCGCCTGTGCCCTCATCCGCCCGGCCGCTCCTCCGGCAGGGCCACGTACAACGGCGTCCCGACCACCACCTCCCGCCGCAGCCCCGTCTCGTCGGTCACCCTGCCGCGCAGCAGCTCCCGCGCCAGGAACTCGCACGGCATCGCCGGCCCGGCCGGCCGGTCGCACATCTTCGCCACGTCGTGCAGCACCCCGTTCCCCGGCCGCGCCACCGGCGCCCCGCCCGCCTCCGCCCGCGAGGCGTCCAGCAGCAACGGGTACAGGGACGGCAGCCACGAATGCCCCACCCGCCGGTCCGCCGCCGCGCCGTGCCCCACCAGATGGTGCACCGACCCCACCAGCGCGACCAGCGTGTCCCCCGCCGTCCCCGACATCAGCACGGGCCCCTCGGCCATCCCGTTCCACGACACCCTGAGCCCCGCCTCGCCCCGGAACCAGGAACCGGCCTCCGTCTCCCCCTCGGCCCCCGACGACATCCATCCGACGGCGTACTCCCGCTCCAGGAACTCCTCCACCGCATCCAGCCGCTCGTACGGCCCGGCGTCCTCACGCGCGGGCCGCTGCACGGACACCCCGGCGACCTTCAGATCCACCTTCGCCTCCGCCGCCAGCCCCGACAGCCGCTTCCGCGGAATCTGCGCGTGCAGCATCCCCACCTTCGCCTCGGACACGTACAGGTAGTACCGCAAGCCCGCCTCCCTCGCCTCAACGACCTTGCCAGGATAGGCAGTTGCACTCCGCCCCGATCCTGAACGGGGCTGTCGGGCGCCGCCGTAAAAGGCGTGGCCGCCCGCCGGCCGTGATGCGACGATCAGGTACGCCACTTGATCCACATCCGCATGCCGGAGGCCCGTATGGACGTCACCCCGCTGCTGCCGTTGACCACGCCCCGGTTGACGCTGCGTCTGTTCACCCCCGGCGACGCCGACGACCTGTACGCCTACCAGAGCCTGCCGAGCGTGGCGCGCTACTTGTACCGGCCGGCGCACACGCGGGAGCACAGTGCGCAGGTCGCGGCCGAGCGCGCGGCGCACTCGGTCTGGCGCGCCGACGGGGACAAGCTGGCGCTTGCCGTGTGCCGGCACGGCGAGCCCCGCCTCCTCGGCGAGGTGACGCTCACCCTGGCCAGTGCCCACGCCGCCCAGGCCGAGATCGGCTGGACTCTCGACCCACGTCACCAGGGACACGGCTATGCGACGGAGGCGGCCGAGACGCTGGCCCGGTTCGCCTTCGACACGCTGGGCGTGCACCGGGTCTACGCACGGCTGGACGTGGAGAACACCGGCTCTGTGCGGGTCTGTGAGCGCCTCGGGATGCGCCGGGAGGCACACCTGGTCGAGAACGACCTCGACGGGGACCGCTGGGGCAGCGAGTACGTCTACGCGGCGCTGGCCGCGGACATCCGCCGCCAAGCCGGCGGTTGAGCCTTCTGCCGGCCGCAGAACACCGGCCCGACCCGGCTCGACGATCATTACAGTCCAGGCTCATGACGACGGTTACGACGCGCACGATCGAATACGCGGCCGACGGCCTGACGATGACCGGGCACCTCGCGCTCCCGGCCGGTACCGGCCGCCGGCCCGCGGTCCTGGTCGGGCCCGAAGGGACGGGACTCAGCGACGTCGAGCGCCACCGGGCCGAGGCGCTCGCCGAGCTGGGATACACGGCCCTGGCCTTCGACCTCCACGGCGGACGCTACCTGAGCGACCCCGAGGAGATGCTGGCGCGTTGCATGCCGCTGCTCGCCGACCCCGACCGGATGCGAGGCATCGGCCACGCGGCGCTCGACGTGCTCCGCGCCGAGCCACGCACCGACCCGGACCGGATCGCCGCCGTCGGCTACGGCACCGGGGGCGCCATCGCGCTGGAACTCGGGCGCGACGGCGTCGGCCTGCGCGCGATCGCGACGGTCAACGCACTGACCACGGGCCGGCCGGGCGAGGCGGCGCGCATCCACTGCCCCGTGTGGGCCGGGGTCGGCTCCCTGGACCCGATCATGCCGCCCGCGCAACGGGACGCGTTCACCGCCGAGATGGAGGCTGCGGGCGTCGACTGGCGCCTCGTCGTCTACGGCGGCGCCTTGCACGCCTTCCACCACCCACCGGTCGACCACACCGTGCGCCCCGGCGTCGGCTACCACCCACGGCACGCGGAGCGAGCTTGGCGCGACATCGTCGCCCTGCTCACCGAGTGCCTGCCCCTGGCGGAGTGACCTGAGGCGGGGACGGCCCGTCCGCCGCGTGACCTCCGCACCGCCCGTTCCGGCAGGGCGCGAGATGTCGTTGCCGCGCGCGGACCGGACCGGCCCCGGAGCCGACCGGTCCGCGCGTGGCCCCGGCATCCAGGACGGCCCCGGAGCCGCCGCCGTACACGAGCGGGCCCCGGTCTCCCGCGCGGGAACCCTCCGCGTCCTTGACGTTGACACTGTGACAAGGTGTTGCCTGGGCGCAGGAGGTGGTTTCGATCAACCCGACAAGCGGAACCCAGCGGAATACCGGCGTCGCCGCCGCCCTGAGCGCCGAGAGCTCCTCGGTCAGGCTGCAGGCGGCCCTGGCGGCCGGCTCGACATCCGACTCCGGCTTGCTGGAGACGCTCGTCGAGCGGTGCGCGGTCGAACCGGACTTCTTCGTGCGGGACATGCTGTCCTGGGCGCTGACCCGCCTCCCGCCGGAGGTCACCCTGCCCCGGATTCGCCTGGAGCTCGCCTCCGGGCGGGCTCAGGCCCGCGGTCAGGCACTGCACACGCTCTCGAAGATCGGCGACCGGAGCGCGTGGGCCTGGATCACCCGCTCCATGCTGCGGGATCCCGACGACGAGGTCGCGCGGACCGCGTGGCGGGTCGCGGTCGCCCTCGTGCCCGCGCACGAGAAGAAGGCGCTCGTGGAGGAACTCGTCACGCAGCTCGGCCGCGGGGACCGCGAGGTGCGGCTGAGCCTGAGCCGGGCCCTCGTCGCGCTCGGCGACCTGGTCGACCCCGCGTTGGCGAAGGCCGCGGCGAGCCCGGATCCGGCAGTGGCCACGCACGCCAAGGCCACCGAACTGCTCCGGCGCAACCCGGAGACGGGGTTCGACGCGGCCGTCGAGGAGGCGAGACGAGTCGTCGCACTCGGCGGGGACCGGGCCGCCGCCGTGGCTGTCACGGAAGTGGCCCGGACCACGGAGCGGACCGGGCCGGGCGGAGTCGCCGGGACCGCGAACACCGCGGAGACCACGGGGTGCTGATCGGTGAGGTGGCCCGCCGTTCGGGCGTGAGCCCCCGGATGCTGCGGCACTACGACGCCCTCGGGCTGGTGCGACCGACCGGCCGCACCGTCGGCGGCTACCGCGAGTACTCCGCCGAAGACGTCCGCAGGATCTTCCACGTCGAAAGCCTGCGGTCCCTGGGGCTCTCGCTCAAGCAGATCGGACGCGCGCTCCAGGACCCGGCCTTCGAGCCGTCGGCCGTGGTCGGCGACCTCATCCGGTGGACGGAAGACCGCTTGGAACGGGAACGGGAACTGCTGGAGCGGCTTCGCGCGATCGACGCGTCGGCGCCTGCCGGCTGGCAGGACGTCCTGCGCCTCGTCGAGCTCATACAGGGGCTCACCTCGGCCAGCGCCGCGCGCAGACAGCAGACCGTACTGGCCCCGCCGGAGGGCGCCTCGGCTCCGGCCGACCTTCTGGCCAGGGCGGTCCTCGCCGAGACCGACCCCCATGTCGCGGGCGCCCTGCGCTGGGCGCTCGCCCGATCGGACGGCGACGGCATGGCGGCGCTGACCGCCGGCATGCGCTCCGAGGATCCCGCCGTCGTCCGGCGCGCGGTGCTGGCGATCGCCGGGATGGCCGACGTCCCCGGCGCGGCCGCGGTGCTCACGGAGGCGCTGGACGACCCGGACGCGACGGTGCGCGGGCAAGCCGCTCTCGTGCTGGGCAGGCGTGGCGTGACGGCGGCCGTGCCGGCACTCGTCGCCATGGTGGTCGAGGGCTCACACGACGTCGAAGCGGCGGAGATCCTGGGAACGCTGGCCCGGGACCCCGACCGCGCGGATCGGATCACGACGGCACTGGGCGCCGAACTCGCGGCTTCCGCCACGGGCTCCGCAGCGCGGATGCGTCTCGCCCAGGCGCTGATCGAACTGTCGGGGACCATCGGGCAGGACGTCCTGCGCCGACTGGCCCGCGACGACGACCCGGCTGTCGCTCGTCTCGCCTGCGCCTTCGCCTCGACTGCCGGCCGGCGCTCCCCCGGGGTCCGGGAGGACACCTGACCGTTTTCCAGGACGTTCCGTCGGTCGTGTCCGTCACTCCGTGCGCCCCTCCGTCTTCCCCCCGGACGAGACCCGCCTGTACCGCTCACCGCGGCCCGGTACGGCCGGGCCGCCGGGACCAGCGGGCCGTGCCGGAAGGCGGCGAGGCCGACGACCGTGGCGCAGTCGTCCATCACGCCGGCCACGCACACCTCGGTGCCGTCGGCGGTACAGGGTGCCGGCCATCGACTTCGCCGCCGGCCGCGAGACCGCTTCGGTGGAGGTCGGACCGCATCCCCAGCGCATCCGCCTCGGTCACACGCGGGCCGACTGGCCGTCACCGGCGGGCGGTTGACGCCTCCGCACGGTCCCGGCCGCCACGACGGCACGCCGCCGTCCGCTTCCGGTGGAGGCGAGAACCTCCGCCCCGTGTCCTGGCGCGGTGCGCGCTCGGCAAGCCGCACGTCGTACAGGTGGGTGACTACGCCGAGGACCCGGACGCGTCGGATCCGCGAACGGTACGGCGCACGGTGGCGCTGATCGACGCGCTGGCGGGCGTACGGCAGATGAGCACCGGCACCCCCGCGGTGCGCGTGGGACGGATGGCGGGGCAATACGCCAAACCCCGTTCCCGGCCGGTGGAGACGTGGCCGTGCTGCCTCCGGTGGACACGTCGGGGTGGCGGGAGGAGGACATCCGCCACCACACGCACCGCGTCCGGGACATGTTCACCGCGACCCCGCGTCACTGGCCGTCCGGCTGACAGACCCCTCTGCCGGGCCGGATCCCCCGGGCCCGGCACCGGGTGGCGGGCGCCACCGGCTCACGTGGCCGTCGACCGTCAGGCCAGCGGATCATGGCCCCAGTTCATCAGGGAGTGCCGCCACCGGGTGTCCCGTACGTCTCCCGGCGGCCGCTGGGCCAGATGGCGGCGGATGTAGCCCACCACCTTGCGCATGTGCAGATAGTCGTCGTCCGTGAGGTCGCTCTTCCTCGCCCGCAGGATCTGCGTGATGCGCCGCCCGGACGCGTGGCCGGTGGACTCCCCTCCCCCTTTGTGCTGCCCGGCGGCGCGGGACTCCTCCGACTCCAGCCACGAGTCCAGTTCGGCCGGTGTCATGTTCACCAGGTCCCGGAAGCCGTCCCAGATCTCCTCGCGTTCGTCCTCGTCCACGCCGCCTCACCTCTTCTTCCTCAGCGCGGAAGGCTTGTGGACCGCGGACCCGCCGGACTTGTCGCTGCGGACCTGGTACTGCGGTTCGTCCGGCGAGGCGTCCACCGTACGGCCGGCCGCCTCGGTACGTTGCGTGATCTTCTTCTCCACCTCGCCCTCGGCCTGGCCGCCATGGCTCTTCCAGGTCACCCTGTCGCCCTTCTTCGACTTGCTGCCCTCGTCCCGTTTCTTCGCCATCGGGCATCTCCTTCGCGGACGGCGGGACTGCTCTTCCAGCGTGAGGGCACCGCGCCCTGCTCGCAGCTTCGATCGCCGGCACCGGTGGGGCTCCTTCGTGCTCTCCTGCCCGCCGCCGGCCGCGTCATCGTGCCGGGGCCGTGCGGAGTGCTCCTCGGACGGTGCCGCTCTCCGGAGGTCACGGCTGCCGCCGCCGTTCCTCGTGCCGAGCGGCGCACTCGGTGTCCTGGTAGGCCAGGGACCGCATGAGGGATCCCACGGGGTAGAGGTGCGCCTTGTCCTTCCGCGCGGCGGGGAGCGCGAAGGCTTCGCCGAGGGTGTTCGGATGCCGCCACAGCGGTGGCGGCGTCCGGGTCCCGGAGATCCTCGAGGAGATGCCGGCGCCACAGAGCCCGAACCTTTTCGTGACCGGCCACGCCAACACACGGTTCGTCCCGCAGTGGCCGTTCACCATCTGCGGCCGGGAGGGCTCCGGTCCCCGACTGGTCCCCACAAACGATCGAGGGCCGGTTTCGGAAACCTCCGAAACCGGCCCTGACCTGCGACTCTCACAAGTCGGGACGACAGGATTTGAACCTGCGACCCCTTGACCCCCAGTCAAGTGCGCTACCAAGCTGCGCCACGTCCCGTCGCACTGCCTCGCGGTGGCCCGCGTGATCGTGCGGACAGCACTTTACCCCACGTCGGCGGGTGCGCCGAAGAGGGCCGGACAGGGAACCGCACAAGACGGGGCAAACCGTGCACATCGGTCGAGCAGGGGGCCGGGGCGGGGCAAGGGCGCGGCGGGGAACACGGCGGGGCACAATCGGCGGTATGACGAACTCGGGGGCATCGGATGCCAGGGACCGGGACACGGCCGGGCGGGCCCGGAACGCGCGGCCCCGGGACGGGCTGGGGCGTCCCCTGCCCTACGGCGTCGAGGGTGTTCCCCGGCAGCCGGAGGGGGTGCTGCGGGCGCCGGGGGAGACCGTCGCCGAGGCACAGGCGCTGCTGGCGGCCGGGCGGCCGTTCCACGCGCACGAGGTGTTCGAG
>NZ_JACBWZ010001270.1 GCF_013870595.1 Streptomyces sp. WELS2
CCTCGTGGGCGCGGATCGGGGCGTACCGGCTGCTGACCGCGCTGCCGCCGGAGACCGCGCGGGACAGGGTGGTCGTCGCGCTCCTCTCCCCCGCCCACGCGGAACTCGCGCGCACGGCGGAGATCTACCTGGACTGCGCGGGCCAGGCCGGGCGCACGGCGTCCGAGCTGGGCATCCACCGCCAGACGCTGTACTACCGGCTGTCCCGGGTGGAGCAGCTGACGGGCCTGGACCTGGACGACGGCGAGGACCGGCTGCTGCTCCACATGGCGTTGAAGCGGGCCCGCTTGTGAGCCTCGCCCGGCCGAGTGGTCACGCCGTTCCGGTGAGCACGGCGAGGGCGCGGTGGAGGGAGCCGGCGCCGGTGAGGCGGGCGGCGACATGACCGTCCGGGCGGACCAGCAGCGTTCCGTGCGGGCCGAGGCCGAGGGCGTCGGCGTGCCCGGCGGACAGGGGTGCGACGCGCAGCGGCCAGGGGGCGGCACGGGGCGGTGAGCGGCGGGCGGGGTCCGCGGTGAACAGGGTGAACCACTCGCCGCAGACGTCGAGCGTGGAGCGGCCGGGACCGAGCCAGAGGTGGGGCAGCCGGCGGCCGGGGTCGGCGCTGGGGACGTACTCCGGGCCGGTGTCGTCGGCACGGCCGCCCGCGCGGAGGACGGCGCCGGAGCGGTAGGTGACGCCGAGTACGAGGCCCAGTTGCGCGAAGTACCGCTCGGACCAGGGGACGTCGGCGGGCGCCGGGGCCGCCGTGCCGGCACGGAGCTGTTCCCGGCGCCGCTCCAGCACCCGGGCCGCCAGCCGCGTGTTGTCCACCGCCTGACGGAGTGTCATGCGGGCGACGGGCCGGCGTTCCGCCTCGTAGCTGTCCAGCAGGGCCGGGGAGGCCCACCCCCGGAGCACTCCGGCCAGTTTCCAGCAGAGGTTGTGCGCGTCGGCGATGCCCGCGTTCATGCCGAGCCCGCCGATGACCGGGACCGTGTGCACCGCGTCGCCGGCCAGCAGGACGCGGCCGCGGCAAAAGCGGTCGGCGACGAAGGCGGTCATCACCCAGTGCTGGACGCGCAGCACGTCGGCCCGGACACCGGCGCCGGGGCCGAGGGCGCGCGCGACGACGGCCGGCCATTCGGCGGTGCCCGCGCCCTCGGGCGTGGGTCCGAACCAGGCCCAGCCGCCCTCGGGGTACAGCGGCAGGAAGGAGCCGTGCGCGGTGAAGTAGACCCCGGCGGGCCGCCGGGCGCACCAGCGGCCGAGGTCGGCGTCGAAGACGACGGTGGT
>NZ_JACBWZ010001271.1 GCF_013870595.1 Streptomyces sp. WELS2
CCGGCCCCGTCGCCCCGGAACCGGCCGAGGTCCCGGGCGATCTCCAGCCAGGCCTCGGAGGCGATGTCCTCGGCCTCCTCGCCGACCAGGCCCCGCAGATAGCCCAGCAGCCCCGGGTGCACGATCCGGTAGGCCGCAGCGAAGGCCGTCTCGTCGCCGTCCTGGGCCCGTGCCACGGCCGCGCCCAGCTCCCCGTCCCGCGGCTGCGGGCGGCGGGGTTCGACTCCCTGGCCCAAGACCGTCCTCGTTCGTGCCGAGTTCCTGGCCACTGCGTGGCGCCTGACCTCACGGTTGCGACACGCTCCCGCCGTGTCGGTCGCCCTCCACGATCATCAGCGTCGGTCCCGGCGGAAGTGTCACAGCCGAACAGGCGACCGAGGAAGGCCCGGAGACGGGCCCGCGACCGGCCGGGGGACGGGCCCGGCCGGTCCCAGAGCCCGGCGGTCGCCTCGGACCTCGGCGGTCGTCTCAGGCCTCGGCGGTCGTCTCAGGCCTCGGCGGTCGCGTCCCGGCACAGGAGCCCGAGCGAGCCGTGACCGCCGTAGCAGCGGCGGGCCTCGTTCATGGGGTCCCACAGCCGGCCGTCGGGGGTGCGCACCCAGTGCTCACCGCCCGTGGCCCACCACTCGGCGCCGGTGCGGCGGACGATGACCTCGCCCGCGTAGGCGCCGAAGCCGCGCAGGACGGTGCGGACGGCCGCGTACGGCGCCCGCTCCCGGCGTATCTCCTCGATCATCCGGTCCACCCGCCACAGGCTCCGCGCCGAGTAGTCGAGCCGCACCCGGGCGCCCTCGCGCATCGTCGCCACCGCGTCCGCCGCCCAGCGCGCGGGTTTCGCGCAGGCGCGCGGCCTGGTCTCCTGGCGGGCCGGACCGTACGGGACCGTCGGACCGGCGGGCGCACCGGCCGGCAGCGGGCCGGTGGCGTGGGCTGTCACATGGGCTGTCGCTTCGGCTGTCATGTGGGCAATCACATAGGGAAAAGCGCCCGGGAGCGGGGTCGCGTCACCGGGTTCCGCCCTGTTTCGCGAAACGTTTCGGCAACCGCCGCAGGACCGCCCCACGTCCATCGCACGAAGGTCACAGGGCCGCCCGCGCCCCCGCTTCCGCCGTGTTGCGCGCCCGGCGCGAGACCACCGCGCGCAGCACCCGGCGGCCCTCCACCGTCACCTCCAGCGCCCGGCGCAGCCCCTGTGCGCCGTGGTCCGCGAGGAGCTCCAGCACCATGACCTGACGGCGCAGCTCGGCGGCGACGAGCGGCGACGGACCGGCTAC
>NZ_JACBWZ010001272.1 GCF_013870595.1 Streptomyces sp. WELS2
CCCACCACCGGCGCTCCGGGCACCTCCCCGGCGACGAGCAGCCCCCCGGAGGTCTGCGCGTCGGCGAGCAGCAGCCGGGTGTCCGCGTCCGTGTCCCCGAAGTCGGTGTGCGGCGCGACCCACTCCAGGTTGCGCCGGGTGCCGCCGCTGACGTACCCGTCCCGCACGGCTTCCCGGGCGCCCTCCAGATACGGCACGGCGGCGGTGTCGAGCACGGCGGTCACCCCGGAGGCGCGGGCCAGTTTGTGCAGGTGGCCGAGGAGGCCGAACCCGGTGACGTCCGTGGCGCACTCGGCGCCGGCGGCGAGCGCGGCCTCGGCGGCCTCCCGGTTGAGGGCGGCCATCGTGGCGACGGCGTGCTCGAAGCGTTCGCCGGTGGCCTTGTGCCGGTTGTTCAGCACGCCGGTGCCCAGGGGTTTGGTCAGGGACAGCGGAAGCCCGGGCCGGCCGGCGTCGTTGCGCAGCAGCCGGCCGGGGTCGGCGACACCGGTGACGGCCATGCCGTACTTCGGTTCGGGGTCGTCGACGCTGTGTCCGCCGCCGACGTGGCAGCCCGCCTCGGTGGCGGTGTCGAGACCGCCGCGCAGCACCTCGCGGGCCAGGTCGAACGGGAGCAGGTCGCGCGGCCAGGCGAGCAGGTTGACGGCGAGCACGGGCCGGCCGCCCATCGCGTACACGTCGGACAGGGCGTTGGCGGCGGCGATCCGGCCCCAGTCGTAGGGGTCGTCGACGACCGGCGTGAAGAAGTCGGCCGTACACACCACGGCGGTCCCCCGGTACGTGACCACCGCCGCGTCGTCGCCGGTGGCGAGGCCGACCAGCAGCGGGGTGTCACCCCCGGCGAGGGCGGGCGCGGTCAGTCCGGCGACCACCTCCTCCAGTTCGCCGGGCGGGATCTTGCAGGCGCAGCCGCCGCCGTGGGCGAACCGGGTGAGGCGTACGGGTGCCGGGCGGGTGGGTGTCGCTGTCATGGCGGTGGTCTCCTCGGGCGGTAGCCTGACGGGCGGTGGAGGCGTGTGGGTGCCTGGTGGCCCTCCCGGTCTTCAAAACCGAGGGGCCCGAGGATCTCGGGCCGGCGGGTTCGATTCCCGTCCGTCTCCGTTCACCCGGTCGTCTGCGTTCTCTGGCCCGTCGCCGTTCACCGCAGCCTCACGACAGCGCCGGCGCTGTTCGTCCACGCGCTCAGTGTGCCCCTGGGCGTCCAGGACTATCTGTTCCGGGACGAGCTGGACGGCCGGCTGCTCAGCCGCGCCATCCGCTACGCCGTGGAGCG
>NZ_JACBWZ010001273.1 GCF_013870595.1 Streptomyces sp. WELS2
AGGCGGGCGGCTCCGGGCGGGCGCCCGCGGACCGGGTGGTGGTCAACCCGGAGGCGTACGCGATGCTCGGTGACGCCGGCAAGCAGATCGTCCTCACCCATGAGACGACCCATGTGGCCACGCGGGCGGACACCACCGCCGCCACCCCGCTGTGGCTGTCCGAGGGCTACGCCGACTGGATCGGCTACCTCGGCACCGGCCGCACCCCGGCCGAGGCCGCCCCCGAACTGGCCCGCGCCGTCCGGGAGGGCGAGGCGCCCCGGTCGCTGCCCGACGACAAGGACTTCGGCTTCACCAGCGACCCCGTGAAGCTGGCACGGGCCTACGAGAGCGGCTGGCTGGCCTGCCGGATGATCGCCGAGCAGTGGGACGCGGCCCGGCTCGGCGCCTTCTACCGCGCCGTCGGCGCCCACGGCGAACGGCCCGGCGCGGTCGAGGAGGCGCTGCGCGAGGTCCTCGGCACCACCCCCCAGGCCTTCACCGCCCGCTGGCGCGCCTACGTCACGGCCCGGCTGAGCTGAGCGGGCCTACCCCTCGCCGGTCCGGGGCCGGGAGGAGACCGGGGACCGCGTGGTGCGGGTGGGCCGAGGCGGCAGGGGAGTGGTGGGGCGGGGCGGGACGGTGGCGCGCCACAGGTGGCGGGCCGCGGTGAGGGCGGCCGCGACCAGCAGGCCGTTGCGCAGCACCAGCAGCGTGATGCCGTAGCCGTCGCTCAGCACCACGTGCGAGAAGCCGAGCGGGAACTCCAGGACCGTCAGGAAGGACGCCCCGAGGATCATCAGCGCGGGTCCTGTCATCCGGCTCGTCCGGTGCGTCAGGCACACGGCGGCCAGGCCGGCCGGCCACACCAGGTACTGCGGGCTGATCACCCGGCTGGTCACCGTGAACAGCAGGACCGCCGTCAGGGCCGCGTCGGTGAGGACGGCCCCCGTCAGCTCCCTCGCCCGCAGCCGCCACAGCAGCAGCCAGCCGAACGCGGCCCCGGTCAGCGCCAGCGCGGCCGTGCTCACCACGTTCACCCACGGGCCCAGGAACTCGATCGAGCCGTAGTTCAGCAGCACCTCGCCGTGCCAGCCGAAGTGCCGGGCCACATGGAAGACCAGCGCGCCCAGCGACTCCACCTCGGTGCCCCTCTCCCGCTGGAAGGCCAGGAACGCGAAGGCGCCCGGCATGGACACCGCGAACAGCAGCCCGACGCCCGCCCCGGTGACCGCCGCCGACACCCACGCCCGCCTCGATCTCGGCCCGGCTGCCGCCGTGTTCCCGCCGGAT
>NZ_JACBWZ010001274.1 GCF_013870595.1 Streptomyces sp. WELS2
ACGGCCGGTACGTGGCCTTCTGCGACCGCAACCGGCTCAACCACCGCTTCCGCGAGGGCTACCACCTCATCCGGGTCCTCGACACCCGCACCGGAACCGAGAGACGCCATCTGCCCGCCGCACACCAGTCCCTGTCCGACCGCGCCGCCGCCGGCCCCGTGTGGTCGCCCGATGGCCGCTGGATGGCGCTGGTCGCCGAGTCGGTGCTCTGGCTGCTGCCCGTCACCCGTGACGGCACCCCGACCGGTCCCGCCCGCCGGCTCACCGGCGAACCGGCCGACCACCCCAGCTGGGCACGCGGGGCGAACACCCTGCTGTACCTGTCATCCGGCCGGCTCCGTCTCCTCGACCCGGCCCGGTCCGGGCCCCGTACGCTGCCCGTGCCGCTCACCCACCGCCCGGCCCGCGGCCGGGAGCGGCTGCGCGTCCACGCCGGGCAGTTGTGGGACGGCACCGGCACCCCTGTGCGCCGGGACGTCGACATCCTCACCGACGGCCGCCGGATCACCGCCGTCGAACCCCATCGCCCGCGCCGCCCGGGTCACCGCACCGTGGACGCCTCGCGGCACACCGTCCTGCCCGGCCTGTTCGACAGCCACACCCATCCCTACAGCGCCCCCTACGGCGCCCGGCACGGCCTGACCGCACTCGCCTACGGCATCACCACCATGGCCTGCATGGGCGGATCCCTGTACGAGGCGGTCCGGCTGCGCGAGTCCCTCGCCTCCGGGCACAGCACCGGCCCGCGCCTGCTGGCCTGCGCCGAACTCATCGACGGCGCCCGCACCGCGTACGCCATGGGCCGCGCCCACCGCACCGCCGCCGGTGTGCGGCGCACCCTGGAGCGGGCCACCGCCCTGAAGGTCGACTTCGTCAAGACCTACGTCCGCGCCTCCGGGCAGGTCATGGCGCAGGCGGCGGACGCCGCCCACCGGCTCGGGGTGCCCAGCGGCAGCCACCTGTGCGCACCGGGCCGGGCCGCCGGACAGGACCTCACCACCCATCTGCAGGCCACCCAGCGCCTGCCCTACGGCCACGCCACCACCCCCACCGGCCACATCCACCAGGACCTCGTCCAGCAGTACGCCGACGGCAGCTTCGCCCTGATCGCGACCCCGTTCACCGCCCAGGCCCTGCTGGGTGAAGACCCCGCCCTGGCCGACGATCCCCGGGTGCTCACCCTCATGCCGCCCTGGGATGTCACCGCCGTCCGCGAACGCGCCCGCGAACGGCCCACCGCCGGCCAACGGCGGGCCCTCGCCA
>NZ_JACBWZ010001275.1 GCF_013870595.1 Streptomyces sp. WELS2
CTGCTGGTCGCGCCTGCGCCGCCGGGCCTCCTCCTTCTGCCGCTTGTCCTCGCGGACCTCCTCGACCGCCTCGTCCAGACTGCGCACGCCCTCCAGGAGCATCAGCGACCAGGCCCGGTAGGTCTCGCGGGGCGCCCGTACCCAGCGCACGATCCGGATCTGCGGCAACGGCCGCGGCACCAGGCCCTGTTCGCGCAGCGCGGCCCGGCGGGTCTGCTTCAGCGCCCGGTCGAACAGCACGGCGGCCGACAGCGACATGCCGGAGAAGAACTGCGGGGCGCCGGCGTGCCCCGCGCCGCGGGGCGCGTGCACCCAGTTGAACCAGGCCGCCGCCGCGGCGAACAGCCACACGAGCAGCCGGGAGCCGAGCGCGGCGTCGCCGTGGCTCGCCTCGCGCACGGCGAGGACGGAGCAGAACATCGCCGCGCCGTCCAGCCCGAACGGCACCAGGTACTGCCAGCCGCCGCTCAGCCCGAGGTTCTGTTCGCCGAAGCCGACCAGGCCGTGGAAGGACAGGGCCGCCGCCACCGCCGCACAGCAGAACAGCAGCACGTAGGAGGCCGTGCCGTAGAGGGCCTCCTTGCGCCGGCGGCGCTCCTCGCTGCGTTCCCAGGAGTCGTCCGCGCTCGCGTCCTCCCCGGAGGAGCGCTTGCCGCGCGCGAGCACCGCCACTGCCACCAGCATGCCCAGGAGCAGGACGGCGCCCGGAAGCAGCCAGTTCAGCGATATGTCGGTCAGTCTCATCAGGGTCCCTTGCATGGGGATAGGGCGTGACGCCCGCCATAGTGGCCCATTCCCGACGGCCCTCAGGGGGTTTCGGGGCAAGAGGCCGCCAAGGGAGTGCGCGAGGGATGCCCAGGACGGCGTTCTGCTCGAACTGCCGCGTGAGGGGCGGGAGTTGAGTTCGAACAGACTACCCGTACGGGTGGTCGTTGGAGAAGTTACCGTGACGGGTGGTGCGGTTGTGCTCGGCCGGCACGGTTCCTCAGCCGGCCGCGGCCGCGGTGAGCCTGGCGATCCTCTCGCCGTCCCGGGTGCGCGGACACGTCACACAGGTGTCCTGCGGGCGAACGGTGTAGAACATGCAGCAGCTCGCCCGGTCCCGGGTGGGCAAGGGGCTGCCGTCCACGGCGGTCAGCACCCGGAACCCGGCCGAGCCCGCGTACGGCGGGGTCGGCCCCGGCAGCAGCAGCTCCAGCTCCCGCACGGCCCGGGCCGCCTCCTCGTCGCCGGACAGCCCGGCGACGTACCACAGCCCCTC
>NZ_JACBWZ010001276.1 GCF_013870595.1 Streptomyces sp. WELS2
CCACCGACGCCTGGATCCAGCGGGCCCTGCGCTGCGCCGCCGCGCTGGAGACCGGCCAGCGCGCGGTACGGCTCGCCGCCCGGGCCGTGGCCTATCTGGAGGCCTCGCCCTGCCAGTACGAGCACGCGGCGGCCCGCGTCGAGTACGGCATCGCCACCGGCTCGGCCGCCGAACTCGCCCGGGGCCTGGAACTCGCCCGCCTCTGCGGCGCGGACGGACTGGCGAACCAGGCCGAGCGGGCCCTGCACCGCGTGCGGGGCCCGCACTGAGCCGGGCCGATCGCAAGGCGAAGGCCGCCCGCCCGCCTGGACAGGACGGCCCCGCCCACGGGCAGATGCGGGACCGTACCGTCCCCGTGCCGGGTCAGAGGAGTTTGTAGCGTGCGCAGGTGGGCCCGTACCCGGCCTGCCGGGACAGCTCGTCGGTGAGGGGGCGCCCGCACTCCTGGCATGTCGACGACGGCCCCCCGCCGGCCGGCCGGCACTGCGGGGACGGCGACACACCTTGGTCACTCGGCCGGTCGCGGTCCAGGGCGGAGGAGACCAGCGAGGAAACGGCGACGGCCGCGAAGGTCGCGACGATCGGTCCCAGATGCGGGCGGGCCACCGCAGCGGCCTTCACGGCCTGCGCCCGGACGCGGGTGGCGGTGGCCCGGAAACGCGATTCCTGTTCCTGTTCCTGTTCCTGCCCGTCGGTGCCGGCCGCGCCGACAGGGATGATGCGGGGCGTCCACCGCCGGAGCGGGGCGTCGTCGTCCATGCTGCGGCCCTTCATGACCCGGGACTTGATCAAACCCATTGTGCGGGCACCCCGCGCGAAACGCGCGGGGTTCGTGGAATCCGGGCAGGACAGCCACCGCACCTCGGCGAGATCCACGACAGCACCGGATGCTGCGCACGGGCCCCGCCGAGCCTGAGACCGGCAGGGGCACTCACGGCGGCGGTCAGCCCCGCTCCTCCTCGGCGAGTACGCGCTGGGCCGTGGCGAACGCCGAGTTGGCGGCGGGCACGCCGCAGTACACCGCGGTCTGCAACAGCACCGCGCCGATCTCCTCCGGCGTCAGCCCGTTGCGCCTGGCCGCCCGGACGTGCATCGCCAGCTCGTCGTAGTGGCCGTGCGCGACCAGCGCGGTCAGCGTGATCATGCTGCGCTCGCGGCGCGACAGCGTGGGGTCGGTCCAGATCTCACCCCACGCGTAGCGGGAGATGAAGTCCTGGAAGCGGGCGGTGAACGGGGTCTGCCGGGCCTGCGCGCGGTCCAC
>NZ_JACBWZ010001277.1 GCF_013870595.1 Streptomyces sp. WELS2
CCCGTACCGAGGAACTGGCGCCCGAGGCCCGTACCCGCGCGGAGCTGGACCGGATCGGGCGGGACATCTGGTCCCGGCGGATCGAGGGCACCGGGCTGCCGGTGCGGGCCGTGCACGCCGCCCAGTCCCTGGGCTTCCTCCGGCCGGGCACCGGGACCGGTGACACCGGGCTGTTCTCCTCGGGGGCGTGGCTGCGGCTGCGCACGCCGTACGGCTCGGTGGCCGTACGGCAGGCGGGGCCGCTCGGGTCCCTCGGGGTCAGCGTGCGCTGAGTCCCGCCCGGCTCAGCCGGGGGTGTTCACCATCGACGCGGCGGCGTACGTCAGGTAGTTCCACAGCGTGCGCTCGTGCTCCTCGGACAGTCCGAGTTCCTCGACGGCCACCCGCATGTGCCGCAGCCACGCGTCGTGCGCGGCCCGGTCCACGGTGAACGGGGCGTGCCGCATGCGCAGCCGGGGGTGGCCGCGGTTCTCGCTGTAGGTCGTGGGGCCGCCCCAGTACTGCATCAGGAACAGGACGAGGCGCTCCTCGGCCGGGCCGAGGTCCTCCTCCGGGTACATCGGCCGCAGGAGCGGGTCCTCGGCGACTCCCTCGTAGAAACGGTGGACGAGCCGGCGGAAGGTCTCCTCCCCGCCGACCTGCTCGTAGAAGGTCTGCTCCTGAAGCGTGCCGCGCCGAATCTCATTCACCCGTCCATCGTCTCAGACGCGGTGACCCAGGACGGAAGACCTAGGACCGCCCCGTGCGCGGGCACTCCGCCCCTACTGTGGACGTATGGGCGGCTACGACACCGGCATCGAGGCTCTCGCCGCAGCGGCGCGGGCCGAGCTGGTGCGGGAGATCGACGCCGACGGGGCCTGGGCTGGGGACCCGGTGTGGCGGGAGGCGTTCGCGGCGGTGCCCCGGCACCTGTTCGTGCCGTACTACTACGTGCCCGGGCCGCGCGGCTACGAACGCCGCTGGGGGGAGAGTCCCGAGCCGGCGGCCCGGGAGCGCTGGGTGCGGGGCGCCTACGCGGACGTGCCGCTGGCCACCCGGCTGCGCGACGGCGAGCTGGTCTCCTCCAGCAGCCAGCCCTCCCTGATGGCCCGGATGCTGGTCGCCCTGCGGGTGGAGGACGGCCACCGGGTCCTGGAGGTGGGCGCCGGCACCGGCTACAACGCGGCCCTGCTCGCCCACCGGCTCGGCGACGACGGCCTGGTGACGACCGTCGACCTGGAACCGGAGATCACCGAGTCGGCCCGGCGGCACC
>NZ_JACBWZ010001278.1 GCF_013870595.1 Streptomyces sp. WELS2
CTGCGCCGGCCCGGGAGGTGACCATGAGCGACCAGCCGGCCGTCGACGCGCTCGACACCGCCGTCTACACCGTGCCCACCGACGCCCCCGAGGCGGACGGCACCCTCGCCTGGGACAAGACCACCCTCGTCCTGGTCACCGCCCGCTCCGGCACCACCACCGGGCTCGGCTACACCTACGCGCCCGCCGCCACCGCCCCCCTCGTCCGCGAACTGCTCGCCGGCACCGTCACCGGCCTGTCGGCGTACGACGTGCCGCGCGCCAACGAACTGATGTCCCGGGCCGTGCGCAACGCCGGACTGCCCGGCCTCGCCGCACAGGCGATCGCCGCCGCTGACATCGCCCTGTGGGACCTCAAGGCCCGCCTGCTCGGCCTGCCTCTCGTCCACCTGCTGGGCGCCGCCCGCACCGATGTGCCGGTCTACGGCAGCGGCGGCTTCACCACCTACGACGCCGGCCGGCAGGAACGCCAGCTGCGCGGCTGGACCGAGGACCAGGGCATCCCCCGCGTCAAGATCAAGATAGGGGAGTCGTGGGGCGCCCGGCAGGACCGCGACCTGGAACGCGTCGCCCGCGCGCGGGCGGCCATCGGCGACACGGCCGAGCTGTACGTGGACGCCAACGGCGGCTACACCGGCGGCCAGGCGGTACGGGTCTCGGAGGCGCTCGCCGGCCAGGGCGTGACCTGGTTCGAGGAACCCGTCTCCTCCGACCACCTCACCGTCCTCGCCGGCATCCGCGACCGGATCCCGCTCGACGTCGCCGCCGGCGAATACGGCTACACCCTGCCGTACTTCGAGCACATGCTGGCCGCCGGAGCCGTCGACTGCCTCCAGGCCGACGTCACCCGGTGCGGCGGCATCACCGTCTGGCTGCGCGCCGCCGCGCTCGCCCACGCGCGCGGGACCGACATCTCCGGCCACTGCGCGCCGCACGCCCACGCCCACGCTGCCGCCGCCGTGCCCAACCTGCGCCATCTGGAGTGGTTCCACGACCACGTCCGCATCGAGCACCTGCTGTTCGACGGCGTCCTCGACCCGGCCGGCGGCAGCGTCACCCCGGGGGCCGACGGGGCGCCCGGGCTCGGCCTCACGCTCGCCGAGGAGAGGGCGG
Source organism: Streptomyces sp. WELS2 (assembly GCF_013870595.1). Taxonomy (GTDB): domain Bacteria; phylum Actinomycetota; class Actinomycetes; order Streptomycetales; family Streptomycetaceae; genus Streptomyces. Next base: position 1,114 of record NZ_JACBWZ010001278.1, read on the forward strand.
CACCGTACCGGACGGAGTGAGCCGAAGGCCCCCGACACCGTGCCGGACAACACGCTGCACATCGTGCTGGAAGAGGAGAAGGACCATGCCCCCCACCGTCGTCATCACCGGCGCCAGCGCCGGCATCGGCCGCGCCAC
>NZ_JACBWZ010001279.1 GCF_013870595.1 Streptomyces sp. WELS2
GCCTCGGTCAACGCGACGCGGTGCGTGGTCCGGTCGAACAGGGGCACCCCCAGCTCGGTCTCCAGCCGGCGGATCGCGCGGGACAGCGGCGGCGGGGAGATGCCCAGCCGCTCGGCGGCGCGGGCGAAGTTGAGTTCCTCGGCCACGGCGACGAAGTAGTGCAACAGCCGGGAGTCCACCCCGCACCCCCTCAGCTCGGTATTGCCCTGAGGGTAACAACCCTGAGCCGGCCGGTCCTTCAGTTCCCGGCACCCGGCGGGCAGGCTCGGGCACGTCTTCTTCCGCTCGTCGAGCAGACCCTCGCAGACCCTTTCCGGAGCCCTCATGATCCTCGTCACCACCCCTACCGGCCGGATCGGCGGCCAGGTCCTCGCCTCCCTCCTCGATGCCGGGGACGCGGCGGGACCGGTGCGCGTCGTCGTCCGCGACCCCGCCCGCCTGTCCTCCCGGGTACGCGACCGCGTGGAGGCCGTCACCGGCTCGCACGCCGACCCCGATGTCATGGCCAAGGCGTGCGCGGGCGCCGACCGGGTGTTCTGGCTGGTGCCGCCGTCGCTCACCGCCCCCAGCGTCGAGGGCCACTTCGGCGCCTTCACCCGGGCGCTCGTGGACGCGATCACGGCACAGGGCGTCGAGCGGGTCGTCGCCGTCTCCACCCTCGGCCGCGGGGTGGCCCGGCACGCCGGGCAGATCTCCGCCTCGCTGGCCGCCGACGACGAGATCCGGGCCACCGGCGTGCACCACCGGGCGCTGTGCCCGCCGTACCTGATGGAGAACCTGCTCGCCCAGGCCGCCGCCCTGCGCGACGCCGGTGAGCTGACCATGGCGGTGGCCGGCGACCGGGTGCTGCGCACCTGCGCCACCCGGGACATCGGCGCCACGGCGGCCCGGCTGCTGCTCGACGGCACCTGGACCGGCCAGGCCGACGTACCGATGGTGGGCCCCGACGACCTGACGCCCGAGGGCATGGCGCGGGTGGTGTCCGAGGTGCTGGACCGGCCGGTCCGCTTCCGCCGGGCCGGTGCCGAGGAGCAGAAGGCGGCGCTCCTGCGGTACGGCGCCACCGACGGCGCGGCCCAGGGCCTGGCCGACATGATGCGGGCCCTCGACGGCCAGGACTTCTACGGCGCCGGCGTGCCGGTCACCCCCGACACCGCGCCGACCGGCTTCCGCCGCTGGTGCCAGGAGGTGCTGAGGCCCGCCGTCCTCGGCTGAGCCCGCACCTCAGCGCTCCAGCAGCATCCGCT
>NZ_JACBWZ010000128.1 GCF_013870595.1 Streptomyces sp. WELS2
CGCGGATCCGGTCGCGGCCGCCGTGGCGGGCCGTGCGGGGAGCCGGGGGCGGGACTCCTTGATGGTGAGCTGCCGGTTCGTCGGCCGGCGGGTGGGCGGCCCCCCTCCGGGTGGGGCAGTGCGAGCGGTGCACGGTCTTCTCGATCCGGTCGTACCAGGCGAACGCGTGGCCCCGGCACGGTGAAGGTGGCTCACGCGGCCGCACATCCGCGGCAGGTCGGGAGCACGGACGATGTCCGCCGCGTTCGACGTGCCAGGGTGGAACGGCCACGCAGCCAGTCCGTCCGGATCGATCAGTCGGCGACGACCGCCGTGTTCTGGCAGGCGGTCAGCAGCCAGCGGCCGTCGTCCTGCTTGACCATCACATACAGCGGGGCTCCCTCGCTCTCCTCGTCCGGACTCAGGTAGCGCTGACGAACCTTGACCGCCGCGACATCGGGGCGGATGAAGAGCACGTGGACCACCTCGTAGCCGACCTTGCCGTCCCAGTCGGCCGCGGGCAGCACCTCGCGGGTGAACTCCGATATCGCGTCGAGGCCGATGAGAACCTTGCCGTGGGCCGTCGTCCAGACCGCGTCGGGGTGGAAGAGGGCGAGGAATTCGTCGGGATCCTTGTGCTGCTGGGAGTGCTCGACGGTGGCAACGACCTGCTTGAGGGCTTCGATGTCTGCGGCGTATGCCGTGGATTCCCTGGTCATGTGGGCCATCGTGCAACCTCAAGCGCGGTTGGGATCAAGAGAGCGGTCGGTCCCTGACCTCGCAATCGACCGTCCGGGTGGCGGCCCCGGCGTCGAGGTCGAAGGGGACACCTGTGAGCTGCTGGCTCGTTGCCCACAGCCGCCTGCCCTCCGCGGGGTCGTCGGCGCCTGCGGGGAGTCTGGCGGGCTTGGGGGGCGCCGGAGGTCTGGTCCCGTCCGGCGGGACCGATGAACTGGCCCCACTGGACGTACGGGCTGGTCGCCGCGTACAGGGAGGGCCAGGCCGCACCCTCGGCCGAGCCCATGAGCAGGCGTGCGGCGATCGGGGTGACCACGCGGCTCAGAGCGCCGTTGCCGTGCCGCTGCAGACCGGTCATCGCCGACCCCGGGTGGACGACGAGCGCCTCGACGGGGCTGCTTGCGGTGCGGCGCGCGAGTTCGAGGGTGTAGACGATGTTGGCGCGCTTGGACTTGGCGTAGGCGCCCATGGCGCGGTAGCCCTCTTCGCTCATCAGGTCGTCCAGCCTGCCGATCGGCCACCGTGCCGCGATGGCGCTGACGGTGACCACGCGCGGTGCGGACGAGCGGCGCACGGCGGGCCAGACCTGGGCGTCGAAGGCGAAGTGGCCGAGGTGATTCGTGCCGACCGTCATCTCGAAGCCGTCGTGGGTGGTCCGCCGCTCGGGCAGGTTTATCACGCCGGCGTTGTTGAAGAGCAGGTCGACCGTCTCGGTCTCGGCGATTCGGGTGGCCGCGTCGCGGACGGAGGAAAGGTCGGAGAGGTCGAGCACAAGGGTGTCCGTCCGGGCCTCGTGGGTCGCGGCGCGCACAGCCTCCGCGGCCTGGTCCAGTTTGGTCTGGCTGCGGCCGGCCAGGATGACGCGGGCCCCGTGCCGGGCGAGCGCACGGGCGCTCTCGAGTCCGTTCCCGCCGTTCCCGCCGGTGATCAGCGCCGTGCGACCGGTCTGATCGGGGATGTCGTCGGCAGTCCAGTGGTCCACTGTTGTCACGCTCCTCGGATTCGTCGAGCCGCGCCGTGGACTTCCTGAAGGCGCCGGTGCCGCGGTGTTGTCCCAGGGTGGCGCAGCCCGAGGCCTCCCGCTTTTCAGACCGGTGGTCTGTTCGGCTGCGATCCCAACGTAGAAGACCACCGGTCTGACCGGACTTCGTGACCGCCCTGCAGGAGATGCTGGCCACGCTCACCGTGGGCACCATCGCCCGCGCCTCCGCCTGAGCCCGGTTCTGCCCCACTCGCCCTGGAACACCCGCGCGCGACATCATCGAGGTTGCGGCGAACGGCACGTCCAGGCAGCAGCCGTGGGCCGGGCCGGGCCGCGGCGGCGCGCGGTGGGGCGCCCGCGACCAGGTACGACGAGACCACCACCTCCTGCGAAGCGGCGGTCTCTCACTTCGTTCCCGCTCTGGGCGAGACCTGTTGGAAGGCGGACCCTAGTAGGCGAGCTGCCCGATGCCCCCGTCGACGCGCAGCACGGTCCCCGCGGTGTAGGCGGATTCGTCGGAGGCGAGATAGACCGCTGCTTTCGCCAACTCGGTGGCGGTTCCCAGGCGGTGGAGGGGTACGGTCCGCCGGATTCGCTCGTACAGGGCGGCCTGGCGCTCGGGGCCCAGGGGTGCGAAGGCGTTGGTGACCGTCGGACCCGGGCTCAGTCCGTTGACGCGGATGCCCCGGTGCCTCAGTTCATGGGTCAGCCCGCGCGTGTAGGAGAGCAGGCCCGCCTTGGCCGCGCCGTAGACCGTCGCGTTCTCGTGTCCGATGTACGCGGAGACCGAGCCGACGAGGATGACCGAGGACTGCTGCGAGAAGAGCGGCAGCAGGTCCCTGATCAGGAAGAACGGCGACTTGAGATTGGTCGCCATGAGCCTGTCGAACGCCTCCTCGGTCCATGCCTCGATCGGGAGGTGGGTGATGTCGGCGGCGTTGCTCATCAGGACGTCGAGCTTCGGCCATTCCGCCCGCAGGCGTGCCGCGAGCGCCGCCTGGCCGGGTACGTCGCCGGCGTCGCTGACAATGGTCAGCAGCGGGCCGTCCAGTTGCCGTGCCGCCTCGTCCAGTCTTTCCCGCGAGCGGCCGGTGATGGCGACGGTCGCTCCCTCGGCGAGGAACTCCCGGGCCGTTTCCAGGCCGATGCCGCTCGTCCCTCCTGTGATCAGCGCGTGCTTGCCCGCCAGACGATCCATGGTTCCGTTCCCCTTTTCAGATGGCGGTGCGGCCACCGTCGGCGGCCACGATCGCGCCGGTCATGTAACTGGCCCGGTCGCCGGCGAGGAAGGCGATCACCTGGGCCACCTCGGCCGGGTCCGAGGTGCGCTTGAGCGCGGTGGCCAGGCCCATGCCGCCCATGTCCGGGCCCATGGCCGCGACCACCTTCGAGGTGCGCATCGGGCCGGGGGCGACGGCGTTGACCCGGACGTTCGACCCGGCGAACTCCGCCGCCCAGGTGCGGGTCAGCGATTCGAGCGCCGCCTTGGTGGCGCCGTAGACGGCCATGCCCGGCATACCGAGACCGGCCGCGGTGGAGCTGACGTTGACGACGCTGCCGCCGCCGCGCGCGGCCATCTTCCGGGCGAGCAGGGCGGTGAGCAGGAACGGGGCACGCACGTTGACCGCGAAGGCGGCGTCGTGGCTCGAGAGGTCCTGCCCGGTGGTCGGGGAGAACGTCATGACGCTCGCGTTGTTGATCAGGATGTCGACGGCTCCGGCGTCCTCGGCCAGTTGCCGCACGCCCGCCGGGTCGGACAGATCGGCGGTGACGAAACGTACCGTACCGGCGGCTGCGCCGAGGTCTTCCACGACCCGGGCGCCGCGCCGCGGATCGGTGCCGGTCAGAACCAGGTCGGCGCCGCCCTCGGCCAGCACCTTCGCCGTCGCGTGCCCGAGTCCGCCGAGCGCGCCGGATCCGGTGACGAGCGCCCTCTTGCCTGCGAATTCCATGGCCCCACCCTTCGTGCCGGCCGCCGGGCGACCGACTTCTATGCAGCCGTTCAAGAAGTGCCGCACCGGAAGCTACGACTTCTTGAACGCCCAGTCAAGAAGTCGTAGGATCGACACGTGGCACGAACCGGACGCCCCCGCGAGTTCGACAGGGAACAGACGCTGGAGCGCGCACTCGAACTGTTCTGGTCCCGCGGATACGGAGCGACGTCGATCCAGGACCTGGTCGACGCGCTGGGCGTGGAACGCGGCAGCCTGTACGGCACCTTCGGTGACAAGCGCCGCTTCTACCTCGAAGCCGTCAGGCTGTACTGGGAGGTGTACGAGCGGCACCTGACCGCCGTCCTCGACACCAGCCCGCTCCTGCCCGCCCTGCGGGAGATCCTGACCCATCCGGTGCGACTGGACGAACTGGTCTCCGACGCGGGCGTGCCGCAGGGCTGCCTGGTCGGCAACACGACCGCCGAACTCGTCCCCCAGGACGGCGAGGCCACAGAGGTCGTCACCCGCTCGTACCGCCGGTTCACCGGCATCGTCGCCGACGCGCTGCGCCGCGCACAGGCCGCCGGAGAGGTCACGGACACGTCCTCCCCCGAGGCCCAGGCGCAGCTCTTGCTCTACGTCGTCCAGGGCCTCTCGCTCGTCTCCAGGGCGGGGCTCGACAGGACGGCGGCCCTGGCGGCGATCGACACGGCGCTGGACGGGCTGCGGGCGTGACGGAACTGTCGGGGCGGCGCTGATCGACCCGGCCCGCACGCCTGCCGGGCGGGCGGCGGTGAACGGCGACGCGGCGCCCGGGCCACTGCGAGGGCTGCCACCCCGTCCCGCCCCACAGGCCCGGCCGGGCCCCGTCCGTCGACCGGACACTCGGCGAACAGCTGTGACCGTTCGTGCCGCGGGCCGGACCGCGCAGCCTGCCGATCGTGCTCCTGGCAGGGCCGCTGATCTCGTCGGGGCAGCGCATGGGAAACAGGACCAGGACATCTTCCGCGCCCACAGCAACGCCGGGGCGCCCTCTGCCGGATACGAGCCCCGCCTTCCTCCGCCGCAGCCGACCCTGACGACGACTCCGGCCGGCCGGGGAGCCGTTGGCGCCGCGGCGTGCCCCCGGCGGCGCCCTGTGGCCCGCACCGCGCCGATTCGGGCCTTGGTGGCCCGCCGCGGGCCCACGGAAAAGGGGCGTTGTCAGTGGGTCCCGATAACTTGATCGATGTCCCGCCGATCCGGCGTCGAGGACTTCCCTTGTGCTGCGAAGGAGATGGTGCGTTGTCCGTTTTCGAGAGGTCGAGCACGGCGCGGGTGCTCCCGCCCGTCCGGCCGCGCAAGCTCGCCAAGGTGCCGTTCGTGGAACTGGCCGACGGACGCCTCCAGGGCGTCGTCTCCAGCGGCTCGGCCATCGAGCGGGTCTACGTCTCCTCGGTCGCCGCAGGGACGTACGCCTACGCGTGCAGCACCAACAACAACCGTCCTTGCGGCGGCGCCCGGGGCGGCTTCTGCAACCACATCGGTGCCCTGATCAGCGAAGCGGTGGTGCAGTACGGTGCCGAACGCGTCGCCCGCTATCTGCGGGCCGACCTCGCAGACGGCGAGTTGAGTGCGCAGACGATCAACGCCGGCATGAGCGCGACCCGCCCGTCCCCGGCGGGCGGCAAGGCCGCCGCATCCGTCTTCAGCCGGTTCCTGCGCCACCTGACCTACCTGGAACTCGCCCCCACCACGCTGCCGTTGCCGGAGATGCAGTGGTTCCCGGCCACGCGAGCGGAGGCCACGGAAGTGCTCTCGCAGGAGGCCGGCGCGGACGCGGAGGAACGCCAGGACACCCTCACCGAACCCGTGGACGGGCTGGTGGAGGCGTTGGCCGCCGTCGACGCCTTCGACCGTGTTCTGACCGGCGGCCTGCTGCGCCCGCGACCGGCCCAGGCGGAAGGCCTGACCGTGCTCGCCGACGCGGTCGCCGCGAGCCCGCTCGCCGCCCGGGTAGCCGAGGCCGCCGAGAAGGCGGCGGCCGGCGCCGCGAGCGAGGACCACTTCGTCGTCCTCGCCGCCGCACGCACCGCCCTGCTCGGCTCCGCGCACGACGCGCTCACCGCCCGAGCGGACGAGGTCACCGGTCGGGCCCGCGAGGAGACGACCGTGCCGGACGCCGCCGGAGGGCCGGCGCCGAACCTGCTCGCCGCGGCCCGCTCCTGGCTGTGCGACCTGGCCCGCACCGGCTGGCAGGGCATCGATCACGACGTGGTCTCCGGCGCCGCCCAGGTCGTCTCCGCGATGCTCCCGGACCCGCGGCTGCGCCGTCTGGCGACCCTCCTCGACGGTCTCGCCGCCGAACTCGCCGCGTCCTGCCCCGGCACCTCCCTGGAGCGGATACCGGCCCGCCGGTGGGCCGATCTGTGGGCACGCGGCATGCTGCTGACGCTCCCCGGCGCAGGAACCCCGCCCGCCACACGGACCGTCACCGGGCGGCTGTTGCCCCTCGGCGTCGACCTGCAGGAACACGCCACCGCCGTACAGGCCCAGGTGCACGCCGTGTTCGAACCGGCCGACGGCACCGCTGCCCGGCTGGTCCGGGCGAGTGTGTCGGTGCCCAAGCCCGACACCGTCCTCGGCGCCGGGCTCTGGCAGCTGCTCCGCCCGCACATGACGCTTCTGGCCGCGGCCGGCGAGGGCCGCTCCATGGACCTCACCGACATGCCCGTCACCGCCGACGGCGACCTGATCTGGCAGGACGACCACGCCCGCCCGGGCGAGCCCGCCGACCCCTTCGCCACCGCACGCGTCGCCCTGCCCACCGCCGCCATGACGTCGGCCACACCCCTGGACCGGCACCCGGCGCGCCTCGCCGAGCCCGTGTTCCTGGAGGGCTACGGCATCGACCGGGACGGAGACACGGTGACCTTCACCCTCCCCACGCACCGCCTGCCCGTCGACACCGACCGCGTCCCGGCCGCCGGCCCCCTCACCCCGCAGGCCGTCGCCGCCTCCAGCGCCTGCATCGGGCTGCTCCGCTGGGACGCCGGGCGCTTCCGCCTCCAGCCGCTCGCCGTGGAGACCACCGTGCGCAGGAAACCGGTCGCGGTCCACGCCGGCGCCTGGGCCGGAGGCACCACCGACAAGGCCGGGGCCAAGGCCGAGAAGGCCGCCACCGACGCGGTGGCCGTACTGCGCGAACGCGCCGGAAGGCTGCTGCGGAAATGACCGACCACACCACCGAGGGGACCGCGCTGCCCGGCGCCGACGAGAACCGCCGGCAGGTCCTGTACTGGCGGTTGCTCGCCCGCCTCTTCGACCACGAGGAGCAAGCCACCTTGGAGTCCGCCTCCCTCGCCGTCGTCGAGGACATCGGACTGCCGCCCGCGCTGCTGGACCCACAGGCCTCCATCGACGCCATCGTGCAGCGCCACCCCGAGCTGGCAGCCGAACTCGACGCCCTGATGGTGCCCGAGACGGACGAGGAAGGCCGCGACCGGGCCGCCGAGGTGCGCCGCGCCGCCCTCGTCTCCAAGGTGCTGCTCAACGTCCTCGCCACCGGCACCGGTACGGTCACCGCAGGGCAGCTCGCCCGCTGGCAGTCGGACGCCGGATGGCTGGAGCGGGCGCTCGGCTGCAAGCCCGGCGAACTGCGCGGCGGCCGGGGCGCAGGACGCGGCGCGGGAAGCGCGGGCGGGGGAGTGAGCCCGACCGGCACCCAAGGCGGCGGCCGCACCCCCGACCTCGGCAGGCTCGTCCCGGAGATCGGCCCCGAACTCGGCGCCCTGGAAGCCGACCTGGTCAAGCGGATGCACCTGCGCGAAGTCCTCGCCGACCCCCGGCTCGCCGCACAGCTCACCCCGAGCATGTCGCTCATCGAGCAGCTGCTGCGCGACAAGAACAACCTCTCCGGCGTCGCCCTCGCCAACGCCAAGGCGCTGATCCGCCGCTTCGTCGACGAGGTCGCCGACGTCCTGCGCACCCAGGTCGAGAAGGCCTCCGTCGGCGCCCTGGACCGGTCGGTCCCGCCCAAGCGGGTCTTCCGCAACCTCGACCTCGACCGCACGATCTGGAAGAACCTCACCAACTGGGACCCCGAGGAGGAGCGGCTCTACGTCGACCGCCTCTACTACCGGCACACCGCCCGCAAGACGACTCCCCAGCGCCTGATCGTGGTCGTCGACCAGTCCGGCTCGATGGTCGACTCGATGGTCAACTGCACCATCCTGGCGTCCATCTTCGCCGGACTGCCCAAAGTCGACGTCCACCTGATCGCCTACGACACCCAGGCGCTCGACCTCACCCCCTGGGTGAGCGACCCCTTCGAGACCCTGCTGCGCACCAACCTCGGCGGCGGCACCGACGGCACCGTCGCCATGGCCCTGGCCCAGCCCAGGATCGCCGAACCACGCAACACGGTCGTGGTGTGGATCTCCGACTTCTACGAATGGCGGTCCGAGCCGCTGTTCGAGTCCATGGCCGCCATCCACCGCTCCGGCGCCAGGTTCATCCCCGTCGGCTCGGTGACCAGCTCCGGCCGCGGCAGCGTCAACCCGTGGTTCCGGGAACGCTTCAAGGACCTCGGTACACCGGTGATCTCCGGTCACATCCGCAAGCTCGTCCACGAACTGAAGTCGTTCCTCACCTGAGCCGTCCCCGTGCCTCGGCACTCACACCTCTGCCTTCCCCTTGTCACCGAAAGGCCATCGACATGTCCGACCTGCTGCGCGCCCCCGCCGAGATCAAGTACGCCGAGGAGCTGGACTGGCTGGAGTCCATCGACGGCGACCCCAAGCCCTACTCCTGGCGGCTGTCCCCCAAGATGATCCGCCTGTTCATCCTGGGCTCCGAGCGGGCCGACGGCCTCGACCGCGAGGTCTCCCAGAAGTGGTTCGGCGACCGCGGCATCGTCGAGCGCGCCATCGTCACCCTCGCCTCCGACCGTGGCCTGCTGCTGATCGGCGACCCCGGCACCGGCAAGAGCTGGCTCGCCGAACTGCTCGCCGCGGCCGTCTGCCGCAACTCCACCCTCGTCGTGCAGGGCACGGCCGGCACCACCGAGGACCACATCAAGTACTCCTGGAACGTGTCCATGGTCATCGCCAAGGGCCAGTCCCGCGAGTCGATGATCCCCTCGCCGATCATGACCGCGATGGAGAACGGCGTCATCGGCCGCTTCGAGGAGCTGACCCGCTCCACCAGCGACGTCCAGGACGCACTGATCTCCATCCTCTCCGAGAAGTACATCTCGGTGCCCGAACTCGACAGCGACAACATCGTCTTCGCCAAGCCCGGCTTCAGTGTCATCGCCACCGCCAACAGCCGCGACCGCGGCGTCAACGACCTGTCCTCCGCGCTCAAGCGCCGCTTCAACTTCGTCCGCATCCCGGTCGTCACCAACAAGAAGAGCGAGGCGGAGATCGTCCGCTTCCGCACCGAGGAACTGCTGCGCCGTCACCGGATCGAGCTCGACGTGGCGCCCACCCTGCTGGACGTGCTGCTGCAGAGCTTCGCCGACCTGCGGGCCTCCGCCGCCGCGGCGGGCAGCGACGACGAGAAGCTGGAGTCCGCGTTGTCCACCGCCGAGCAGATCGGCGTGCTGGAGGACGCGGTCCTGCACGGCAACTTCTTCGGCGAGCGCGCACTGACCGCCCGTACCCTCGCCTCCTCGCTGGTCGGCTCGCTCGCCCGGCGCGAACCGGAGGACCTCGCCATCCTCAACAAGTACCTGCACGGCGTCGTCGAGCCGCGCAGCAAGGAGGAGGGCGGCTCCTGGCCGGAGTTCCTCGAAGGCGGCCGCGACGCGATCGCCACCCTGTCGTGACCGCCCGCACCAGCACCATGGAGAGCACGGTGAACGAGGGAACCTTCTCCGCCCTGCGCGCCCAGCTCCAGGAAGCCGCCGCCGCGTTCGCCGGCGGGCCCGACGCCCTGGAGGGCATCCTCCTCGGCATCGTCGACGACGTCGACCGTGCCCTGCGCGAACCGCTGGAGATCTTCCCGGTCTGCCACCACTCGCCCGCCTCCGCGCTCGCCATGGCGCGCCGGCTGCGCGAGAAGCAGCCCAAGGTGGTCTACCTGGAACTGTGCGAGGACATGGCGCCGCTGCTGACCGAGCTGCGCAACTGCCGGCTCCCGGTCGCGGTGCAGGCGTTCGCGACCGAGGTCGACGGCTTCCCCGCCGAGTGGGCCCCGCTGTCGGTCGTCGCCCCCATCACCGAGGCGTCCGCCGAGTACCAGGCGATCGCCTACGCCCTGGACACCCCGGGCGTCGAACTCGTCCTCGTGGACCGCTCCTCCGACCACGTCTTCCAGTGGCAGGAGAGCAGACACGAGTCCGCCGCACCCGCCGACCCGGACGCACCGCCCGCCGAGGAGGAGGCGGCACTCCACGGCGACGCCGTCGGCGTCGAGATCGGCGACCTGCGCCCGCGCTTCGCCGAACTGGAGGAGCACCTGCTGCGGCACGGCAAGGTGCGGCACTGGTCGGAGTGGTGGCACCAGTACGTCGAACTGCCGCTCGGCGACAGCGACCACGACACCTACCGCCAGGTCATGCTGCTGATCGGCAGCCTCTTCCGGCGCCTCGCCCCCGGCGAGGCGCACCGGGTCCGCGTCGACGAGGACCGCGAGCGCCACATGTGGACGCGGATGCGCGAACACCTCGCCGCCACCGGCACCGACCCGGCCGACGCCCTCTACGTCTGCGGCGCCTACCACGCGGCCAGCCGCGTCGAGGAGTTCGGCGTCCACGGCAGCGACACGTTCACGATCAGCCCGCCCAGCGCCACCAAGTGGCGGCACGGACTGATCCCCTCCAGCCACGCCGCGATCGAGGCGCAGTTCGGCCTCGCCGCGGGGTCGGTGTCCATCGCCGCGACCCAGTGGGCGAAGAACCTCAAGCGCACCCGGGTCAAGCCCTACCGGCTCGCCGGGCAGGCCGGCACGAAGACCCCGGAGAAGACCGCCAGGACGCCCGCCGCCCCGGCGCCGGCCGGCCAGGACCCGGCCTGCGACAGGCTGACCGGCTTCCTGCAGCGGCCCCCGGTCCTGGACCGGCTCGACGAGGCCGAACTCCTCGGCTGGTCCGTGGAGATCGTGCGCGCCGCCCGCCGCAACGGCTACCTCGCCTCCACCGCCGACGCCATCGCGGTGTTCGAGACGTCGATCCTGCTCGCCGGGATGCGCGACCGGGCCAAGCCCACGCCGTACGACTTCCAGGACGCGGCGGTCACCTGCATCGAGAAGGACACCGTGCCCGGCCGCCGCGATGTGCGCCGCCTCGTGGAGACCATGCTCGGCGGCGACCGCGTCGGCCAGGTCGGCTACGACGCCCTGCCGCCACTCGCCCGCGACGTGCACGACCGGCTCGCCCCGCTCAATCTCAAGCTCCAGCAACGCGGCGTACAACGGGCGCTGCTCGACATGCGGTCCCGGCCGGAACTCCAGGCATGCTCCGACGTGCTGTGGATGCTGCGCCACCTGATGCCGCACGGCGCCGCACGCACCGTCATGGGCGAACGACGGCTCGGCCAGCGCTCCCTCCAGGAGTCCTGGGACCTGGCCCTCGGCACCCACCAGCGCGCCCTGATCGAGCTCGGCTACGAGGGCGTCAGCATCGAGCAGGTCCTGGAACAGCGTCTGCGGCGCACCGCGTACGGCCCGCAGGCGACCACGGCGACCGTCCTCGAGGCCGTCGAGGACGCCACCCTCTACCTCGGCGGCCACCGCCTCGCCGACGAACTCGGCCGGCACGCCCTTCAGGTACTGGCGACCGAACGGAGCGTCGACGGCGCACCGGAGGTGCTGCGCCGGGTGCGCGGACTGCTGGCCTACTACCGCACCAGCGAGCCGTCCCTGCCCGCCTGGATCGAGTCCTTCGTCAAGACCGGCTACGCCCACTACTGCACGCTGCTCCCGACGGCGTTCGCCGACGACGACGCGAGTGTCCGCCAGGTCGCCGCCATGCTGGGCTTCCTGTTCAGCATGGAAGGCCTCGCCCTCTCCCTCGGCTGCGACCGCAACCAGCTGGAACTGGCCGTCGCCCAGTCCCGTCCCGAGGAAGCGGCCAAGACGGCGCTGCTGTGGGCCGCCAAGACCCAGCTCGGGCATCTCTCGCGCGCGGACCTGCGCACCCGCTGCGACGAACTGCTGGGCAACCCCCTGACCCTGCCCGCCTATCCGCGCTACCTCAGCGGATTCCTGCACGCCCTGGAACCGGCCCCCGGCCTGGCCGACTTCGCCGTCGAGGCCGTCTCCCACGCCTTCGCACGCCTGCCGGACCCGGTGTTGCTGCCCTGGCTGCCGGTCCTGATCACCACACTGCGGGGAAGCGGCGCCGACCTGGCGCCCCTGCTGATCCGCGAGGCCGGCCGGATCTTCCCGGGCCGG
>NZ_JACBWZ010001280.1 GCF_013870595.1 Streptomyces sp. WELS2
CTTGCCCGGCGCGTACAGCCAGGTGCGGAACAGCCCCTTCAGCCGCTTTCCCGAGGTCCGCTCGGCCAGCGCGGCGAACTGCGCGGTGGTGCCGTGTCCGCCGCGGTGCCCGTCCGCCCAGGCGCGCAGCACGCGGAAGAAGTCCCGGTCGCCGACGGCCCGCCGCAGCGCGTGCAGGGTCATGGCGCCCCGCTCGTAGACGGGCGTGCCGAAGATGCGCTTGCCGCTGCCGGGGGCGCCGGGCGGGTAGGCCCACAGGGCGTCGCCGGCGGGGCGGGCGTAGAGGGCGTCGAAGGTCCGCTGGGCGCTCGGGCCGCCGTGCTGCTCGGTGTAGAGCCACTCGGCGTAGGTGGCGAAGCCCTCGTTGAGCCAGATGTCCTGCCAGGCGGTGAGGGAGACGGAGTCGCCGAACCACTGGTGGGCGCTCTCGTGGACGAGGGTGGCGAGGTCGGGCGCCGAGTCGTAGACCGGGCGGGTCTGGGTCTCCAGGGCGTAGCCGACGTCCGGGGCGTGGTCGACGAGGGAGCCGGCCGCCCGGAACGGGTACGGCCCGAAGAGCCGACTCTCCCACTCCAGCACGGACGGCAGCTTCCTCAGCACGGGCGCGGCGGCGCGGGCCTCGCGGGGGTCCACGGCGTTGTACACCTGGATGCCGTCACGGGTGGTGTAGTGCTCGGTGCGGAACCGGCCGATGGTGGCGGTGGCCAGGTAGGCGGCCATCGGCTCGGTCTGGCGCCAGCGGAAGGTGGTCCTGCCGTGGGCGGTGCGCTGTCCGAGGAGGACGCCGCCCGCGACGGCGGTGTGGCCGCGCGGCACGGTGAGCGTGAAGTCGTACGACGCCTTGTCCTTGGGGTGGCCGTTGGCCGGGAACCAGGTCATGGCGCCCTGGGGTTCGCCGGCGACGAACGCGCCGTCGTCGGTGGGGATCCAGCCGTCCGGTGAGCCGTCGGGGTCGGTGACCGGCCGGGGGGTGCCGTGGTAGGTGACGGCGACGCGGAAGTCGCGGCCCTTCGCCCGCGCGCTGGGCGGGGTGACGACGAGTTCCCGGCCGTCGCGGGTGAAGCGGGCGGCCCGGCCGTCGACCGTGACCCGGGTGACGGTCAGCCCCGACAGGTCGAGGTCGAAGCGGGTCAGGCGCTGGGTGGCGCGGGCGGTGAGGACCGCGGTGCCGTCGAGGCGCCGGGCGGCGGGCTCGTAACGGAGCGTCAGGTCGTAGTGGCGCACGTCGTAGCCGCCGTTGCCGC
>NZ_JACBWZ010001281.1 GCF_013870595.1 Streptomyces sp. WELS2
GCAGGCGGCGAAGACGGCGGCGGCACCGGCTTCGACGCCCTCGCGCACATGGGTGCGGTAGGCGTCCAGGTCGAGCGAGCCGCCCGGGCCGTAGGCCGTGACGGGGAAGAAGAGCGGCCCGCGCGGGTCGCGGAGCCGGGCGGCGAGGGGGGCTGGCGTCACAGGCACTCCCTGTCGGTGCATGTTTCTGATCACTGTCTATATTTCTGAACAGCCTCACGCTACGGGCCGCAATTGCGGCGGGTCAAGCCGGAGTACGGGCAACAGAGCAGCGGATTTCCCTCTGGCGGGGCACACTTGACGAGGCACGGCACCCCTCCCTAGCGTGTCCACGCATGTGAACTCTGTCCACGCATGCGGCTGTTGAGGACACCGGCTCCCGGACCCAAGGAGATCGAAGGATGCCCGCTCCCCGCACCGTCCTGCTCACCGGCGCCGCCGGCGGGCTCGGCACCCTGATGCGGTCCCTGCTGCCGGCGTACGGCTACGAGCTGCGCCTGTTCGACGTGCGCCCCGTCGAGGGCGAGCCGGACGCCGTCACCGCCGACCTCACCGACGAGGACGCGCTGCGCGAGGCGGTGCGGGGCGTGGACGCGGTGCTGCACCTCGCGGGAATCTCCCTGGAGGCGCCCTTCGAGAAGATCCTCCGGTCGAACATCCAGGGCACCTACAACCTGTACGAGGCCGCGCGCCGGGAAGGCGTCGGGCGGATCGTCTTCGCCTCCTCCAACCACGCCGTCGGCTTCACCCCGGCCCCGCGCGCGGGCGAGCCGCTCATCCCGGTCGACACCCCGCGCCGCCCGGACACCTTCTACGGCCTGTCCAAGTCCTTCGGCGAGGACCTTGCCCAGTTCTACTGGGACAAGCACGGCCTGGAGACCGTCTCGGTGCGCATCGGCTCCTGCTTCCCGGAGCCCACCAGCGTGCGCATGCTCTCGGTGTGGATGAGCCCCGCCGACGGCGCCCGCCTCTTCCACGCGGCGCTGACCGCCGAGGGCGTCGGCCACACGGTGGTCTACGGCTCCTCCGCCAACACCCGCCTGTGGTGGGACCTCGGCAGCGCCCGGGCGCTCGGCTACGACCCCCGGGACGACTCCGAGCCGTACGCGGCGAAGCTCATCGCCGAACAGGGCGAGCTGGACCCCCAGAACCCGGCCCACAGCCACCTGGGCGGGCACTTCGTCACCGACCCGCCGGTCTGGCCGTACTGAAACCCCGGCCGGCCGCCGGGTGACTCCCCGGC
>NZ_JACBWZ010001282.1 GCF_013870595.1 Streptomyces sp. WELS2
AGGATCGCGACCATGGTGTCCTCGCGGGCGCCCCGTCCGATGCGGTCCCCGTGCCAGGCCACGCTGTCCCGGCCGTCCCGGTAGAAGCACAGCCCGGCGGTCGTGAACGGCTCGCCCAGCTCCTCGGCGTAGTGCCGGCAGAGCGCGGCGCGGGCCTCCTCCAGCACCGGGTGGGGCAGCGGGTCCCCCTCGCCGTAGTGGGCGAGCAGCCGGGGTACGGCGACCACGTTGTCGTACATCTTGCGGCGCTCCGCCCGCCACGGGACCTCGGCCGCGAGCCGTTCGAACAGCGCGTCGGCCCCGCTCAGCCAGCCCGGCAGGACGTCGACCCAGGCCCCCGCCCCCAGCTCGGTCCGGCACAGCCCGTCCAGCGGGCCGAGCCACAGCTCGTCGGTCTGGTCGAACAGGGAGCCCTGGAGGTGCGTGGCCATGGCGCCAGCCTACTCCGTGAATCGAAACTCTGTTCCATTTTGATCACCGGAGGCGTTCGCCCCCTTTCGATACACGGATGTATTCGATACATTCACGCATCGAACGAGAGGACGGTCGGATGGAACCGGTGGGACCGGCGGAACGCCCGCCCGCGCGCGTCACCCGGCGCCGGGCCCACACCCGGGCCCGGCTGCTCGACGCCGCGTTCGCCGTGTTCGCGGCGAAGGGGTTCGGGCGGGTCACCATCGAGGAGGTCTGCGAGGCGGCCGGATTCAGCCGGGGCGCCTTCTACTCGAACTTCGCCACCCTGGACGAGCTGTTCTTCGCCCTCTACCAAGAGCGCGCGGACCTGATCGCCGGCCAGGTCGCCGACGCGCTCGCCCAGGACGGGCCGGACCTGGACGTGCCCGCCTCCGTGGACCGGGTCACCGAGGTGCTGCTGCTCGACGTGGACTGGCCGCCCTCGTCCACACACACCACACCCGGGTCGGCCGCCTTGCCGGCCAGCAGCGGCGCCAGCAGCCGCACCACCGCGCCCGTCGCCAGGAAGCACACCAGCTGCTCGCACTCGGCGAACGCGGCCCGCACCGCCTCCTTGACGGGACCCTCGTACACCCGCGTGCGGTCCGGCCACGCCGCGGCCAGCCGGTCCCGCGCCGCCGCCCCCGCCGCGGTGGCGGAAATCAGGCCGATCACTGGTCAACTCCTTCACTAGACACCGGGGTTCTCACGCCCCACAGCAAAAACACCGGGTTGGCGGCCGCCAGCCGGGTCACGTCCCCCGGCAGCGGCGCGAGCCGCGACGACTGC
>NZ_JACBWZ010001283.1 GCF_013870595.1 Streptomyces sp. WELS2
GAGCCGTTGGGGCGGAAGCCCAGCGCCGGGACCCGGCCGCCGATCCCCTCCCACAGCTCCCGCGCCCGCAGGGCCGCTTCCAGCTCTTCCCCACCCGCGCGCCCGCTGACCCAGATCTGCCCGAAGTTGCGCAGCGAGGCGCCGCGCGCCTCGGCCTCGCGCTCGATCTGGACGACCTGGTGGCCGCGTTCCACTGCGTGCCAGGCGTGCATGGTGCCCACCACGCCGGCTCCGACGACTGTGACTCTCACGGCGGCAACGCTCCTCGCGATCCGGGAACCGGAGACATCCGGCTGACAACGAGAGCGTGAACGAGCCATCACGTTTGGGCTAGACCCGTTATATTTTTGTGACATACAGGTGGGGCGCGGGGCGGCCCGGCTCCTCGGCCCCGAGGCGGGCGGTGTCAGCCCTGGAGGTGGGTGGTGAAGGAGAAGCGGTCGCCTCGGTACAGCGACCGCACCCGCTCCAGCGGGCGGCCCCCGGTGTCCCGGGAGATCCGGTGGATCAGCAGCATGGGCAGGGCGGGCGGGGTGCCGATGAGGAGGGCCTCGCGGGGGGTGGCCAGGACGGTCTCGATCCGCTCGTCCGCGTCGCCGAACGCGATGCCCTGGGCGGCGAGATAGCCGTAGAAGGAGGAGTCCGGGTCGAAGTCCGTGTCCAGCCGGGGCACCCGCGCGACGGCGACGTACGTGCTCTCCAGGCCCACCCGCTCGTCGTCGGCGAGCAGTACGCGCTCCAGGTGCCAGACGGGTTCGCCCCGGCTGAGCCCGGTCTCGGCGGCGAGCGGGCCGGGGCACGGGAACCGGTCGAGGGAGACGAGGCCGCGGCCGGGTGTGCGTCCCTGCCGGCGTACGCCCTCGGTGTAGCTGGCCAGGGACAGCGGCTGGGCCAGCTTGGGCCCGGCCACCACGGTGCCCCGGCCCCGGCGCCGCAGCCGCCCCTCCAGCACCAGGTCCCGCACGGCCTGCCGCACGGTCTCGCGGGCCACGTCGTACCGCTCGGCCAGATCCCGCTCGGTGGGGATGACGCCGCCCTCCCCCAGCTCGTCCAGCAGCGCGGCGATCCGCGCCTTCACCGCGTAGTACTTGGGGATGCGCCCGTGCTCGGGGATACCGGAGCGGACGGGGGCGCCGGGGGCCTGGTCGTTGGGGTAGTCCACGGGGGGGATCGTCGCAGACGGGGGCGGCGGTCGGCGGGGTGGGTCGGTCAGCGGCGGGCGCGGGCCAGGAGGAG
>NZ_JACBWZ010001284.1 GCF_013870595.1 Streptomyces sp. WELS2
AAGCAGGACGCGCAGACCGCGGCGGCGGCGGCGAGCGACGCCAACCGGATCTACCTGCAGAAGCGGAAGGCCGAGATCGCGGAGAAGGCCCGGAAGGCTGCCGAGGAGGCACGCCAGGCCAAGGCCAGCGGGCAGAACCCGGCCGAGACGGCC
Organism: Streptomyces sp. WELS2; assembly: GCF_013870595.1. GTDB lineage: Bacteria > Actinomycetota > Actinomycetes > Streptomycetales > Streptomycetaceae > Streptomyces. The sequence continues at coordinate 154 of NZ_JACBWZ010001284.1, forward strand.
GACAACGACTCCGTCAAGGGCGGCCTTCCGTGGTGGAAGGAGGGCGCCCGCTGGCTGGCGAACGTCACCAACGACGCGAGCATCGCCACCGGTTTCATCAGCGCCGGTCTCGGTATCGCCGGTCTCGCCTTCCCGCCGCTCGAGCCCTTCGCCGCCGGCTTCGGCACCGCGTCGGTCGCGCTCGGCGGACTCAGCGCCCTGTTCACCGGCATCGGTTACGGGTTCACCAGCGACGAGTTCAAGAAGTCGCTGGCGAGCGCCGCCCTGGGCCTGCTCACCTTCGGTCAGTCGAAGTGGATCGGTGTCATGGGCGGGGGCAAGGTGGTCACGAAGGTCACGCAGTTCGGACACGACCTGATCTCGCCGATCACCGGTGTTCTGGACCTTTTCTGACGGTCCTGCGACGGTAAAATCCCGCAGCAAAGGGTCGGCGGCTCCGACGCCGCCGGCCCTTGCTCACCGCGGAAAGGATCGCCTGCCATGCTCGCACGGCTGCCCCTGCCCTGGCTGATCCTTTTCGCCGCTTTCGCCACCGCGGTCCTGGGACTCGGTGTGCGGTGGGTGTTCGGAAGCGGAAAAGCCGTACTGGTTTATCTGGCCGTTTCCGCGGGATGCTGCCTGGGCATGATCGCCGTGGGCGCCGTGCAGTATCAGCACTGGACGGCCTCGCACATGCTGGTCCTGTACTCCTTCGGCTGGCTGGGGCTCGCCATCGGCTTCTTCCCGTCACGGAAGCTGCTGCGCGGATACGCGGAGGAGCAGCGCCGGGGCGCGAGCCTGAAGGACGTCAAATATCCGGCACGCTACCAGGCACCCGTCTACATCGCGGTGCTCGTCATGCTGCTGCTGGCTTCCATTCTCTCCAGCTGAAGAATCTCGCGCCGGAGTTCTTCCGGCGCGTTCCGTCAATGAAATCCGGACCGACCGACCGTCCGCATGTCACGGCACATTCCAAACGGCCGGACGCATGCGCGCGCTCGTTCTCCGGAGGCAACACAAGGTAAGGAATTCGATGAAGGCACGTGCCATCACGGCAAAGCCGCTGCGCAGGAGACTCCTGGGAACCGCCGCCGCGGCGG
>NZ_JACBWZ010001285.1 GCF_013870595.1 Streptomyces sp. WELS2
CGCGGCGGCGGGCCGCGGCCCGAGCGCTCGGTGTCCGGGCTGATCCCGCTGCTCCTGCCCGGCCTGCCCCGCCCGGTGGCCGCCGCCCTGGTGGACACCCTGCGCGGGCCGCACTTCTCGCTCGGCGGCCGCACCCGGCTGGTGCCGAGCTACGACCTGCTCGGGGAGGCCTTCGACCCGCACCGCTACTGGCGCGGCCCGGCCTGGTTCAACACCAACTGGCTGCTGGAGCGCGGGCTGCGGACGCACGGCGAGACGGCCGCCGCCGACGCCCTGCGCACCACCTTCCTGGAGCTGGCCGACGCCACCGGCTTCGCCGAGTACGTCGACCCGTACACCGGCGAGCCCTGCGGGGCGACCGGCTTCAGCTGGACGGCGGCGCTCGCCCTGGACCTGTACCACCAGGGGCCCGCACCACATGAACGTCAAAGGCCGGACAAATGCCCGCCAAGGGACGTGTCCGCGCCCGGCACCGGCACGTTCGACAGGAGTGACCAAGGAGGGGACCGGGGATGACGGACCGGCATCATCTGCTCGTGCACGGCGCCACCTTCGCCGCCGTGGGCGACCGCGGCGACATCAGCGGGGTACGCGGCGGCGGCTCGCCGGACGGGTTGTTCGTCCGGGACGCCCGCCACCTCAGCCGCTGGCAGCTCACCGTCGACGGGGCGGTGCCCGAGGTGCTCAGCCCGGTGACGGACGGGGACGAGGCGCGCTGTGTGCTGGTCCCGCGCGTCGGCCGGCAGGATCCGCCGGCCTGCACCGTCTTCCGCGAACAGGCCGTCGGGGACAGCTCGTTCGTGGAGTCCCTGAAGGTCACCAGCAACCGCCCGGTGCCCATCACCGTGCGGCTCGCGCTCACCGTCGACGCCGACTTCACCGACCAGTTCGAGCTCCGCTCCGACCACCGCACCTACGTCAAGACCGGCGCCGTGCGCTCCCGCCAGCTCCTGCCCGACGGCATCGAGTTCGCCTACCACCGGGCCGACTGGCGGTCCCGCACGGCGATCACGGCCGAGCCCGCCCCGGACGCGGTGGAGGAGACCGGCACCGGCGCCCGCCGCCTGGTGTGGACCCTCGACGTCGCGCCGCACGGCACGACCGAGCTGCTGCTGCGGGTGATCGCCCGCCCGCACGGCGAGAAGCGCGCGCTGCGCGTGCCCCGCGACCCGGCCGCCGTACACCGTCAGTTACGCGCCCGGGAGGAGCGGTTCGCCGAGGGGGTG
>NZ_JACBWZ010001286.1 GCF_013870595.1 Streptomyces sp. WELS2
CGCGGTCTGCCCGGGCTCGGCGGGGGCGGGCGGGGCCTGTTCGAGGATGACATGGGCGTTGGTGCCGCTGATCCCGAAGGAGGACACCCCGGCCCGGCGGGCGCGGCCGGTGTCGGGCCACTGCCGTTCCTCGGTGAGCAGCCGTACGTTGCCCGCGTCCCAGTCGACCTTCGTGGACGGCCTGTCCACGTGCAGGGTCCTGGGCAGGACGCCGTGCCGCATCGCCATCACCATCTTGATGACACCGGCGACCCCGGCCGCGGCCTGCGTGTGCCCGATGTTCGACTTCACCGACCCCAGCCACAACGGCCGCTCGCGGTCCTGGCCGTAGGTGGCGAGCAGGGCCTGCGCCTCGATCGGGTCGCCCAGCGTCGTGCCCGTGCCGTGCGCCTCGACCACGTCCACGTCGGCGGTGGTCAGGCGGGCGCTGTCCAGGGCCTCGCGGATGACGCGTTCCTGGGCGGGGCCGTTGGGAGCGGTGAGGCCGTTGGAGGCGCCGTCCTGGTTGACGGCGGTGCCGCGGACCAGGGCCAGTACCTCGTGACCGTTGCGGCGGGCGTCGGAGAGGCGTTCCACGACGAGGACGCCGACGCCCTCGCCCCACACCGTGCCGCCCGCCGCGTCGGCGAAGGCGCGGGTGCGGGCGTCGGGGGCGAGCGCGCCCTGCCGGCTGAACTCGATGAACGTCTCCGGGGTGGCCATGACGGCGACACCGCCGACCAGCGCCAGGCTGGACTCGCCCTGCCCGAGCGACTGGGCGGCCAGGTGCAGCGCCACCAGGGACGAGGAGCAGGCGGTGTCCACGGACAGGGACGGTCCCTCCAGGCCGAGGGTGTAGGCGACGCGGCCGGAGATGATGCTGCCGGAGCCGAAGCTGCCGAAGTAGTCGTGGTACTGGACGCCGGCGAACACGCCGGTGCGGCTGCCCTTGAGGGTGTGCGGGTCGATGCCGGCGCTCTCCAGCGCCTCCCAGGACGCCTCCAGCAGCAGCCGCTGCTGGGGGTCCATGACGAGGGCCTCCTTGGGGCTGATGCCGAAGAAGGCGGCGTCGAAGTCGCCCGCGTCGTGCAGGAAGCCGCCCTCGCCGACGTAGGAGGTGTCGGGGCGGCTCCGGGTGGGGTCGACGATCCGGTCCACGTCCCAGCCCCGGTCGGCGGGGAAGGCGGTGATGGCGTCGGTGCCGTCGACGACCAGCCGCCACAGGTCCTCGGGGGTGCGTACGCCG
>NZ_JACBWZ010001287.1 GCF_013870595.1 Streptomyces sp. WELS2
CTGGGCCGGGGTGCCGTGGACGTGCACCGGATGGGCACCGAGGCCCTGGAGGGCGAGGGCGGTCTCGGCCTCGGCGCAGCCCTGCGCGAGGGACTCCCGCAGCAGGCACAGCTCCAGCGCCCCGGAGTCGAACAGCCGGGTCAGCAGGCCCAGGTGGCCGAGTTCGGCGAGCAGCGGCCGGTTGACGCGGCCGGGTGCGCCCCGGCCGGCGAGCGGGCGCAGCCGCTCGGCGGCCAGCGCGCGCAGCTCGGCGCACCAGGCGGCCTGCTCCGGCGCGAGTGCGAATGCGGACACGGCCGTTCCTCCCTCCGGGGCGGGTCGGCCCGCCCGGCCCTCCGACGGTATCGCGGACCGTTGACTGCCGTCACCAACCCGCTACGCTCGAAGCGCGAGCCCACCGGGAAGCCCGTTCGGGCGGCCAGGCCCGGACCCGAAGTCACGGCAAGGGGGCCCACCGTCATGCATCTCTCGGCCCACGTCGACACGTTCGCGCGCGACCATCTGCCCCCGCCGCACGAGTGGCCCGAGCTGCGGTTCGACCTGCCGGAGCTGCGCTACCCCGCCCGGCTGAACTGCGCCGTGGAGCTGCTGGACCACGCCGACGCGCATCTACGAGGGCGCCAGCGAGGTGCAACGGAGCATCATCGCCAAGGAGTTGTACGCGGCGGCGGCCAAGGAGGCGCGATGACGGCCGAGCGCGTCAACCCGCCCGCGCTGTCCCCGCCCACCGGCTTCAGCCACGCCGTGGTCGCGACCGGCACCCGGGTGGTGTTCCTGGCCGGCCAGACCGCCCTCGACGCCGACGGCACGATCACCGGGGACACGCTGCCCGAGCAGTTCGCCAGGGCCCTCGGCAACCTGCTCGGCGCCCTGCGCGCGGCCGGCGGCACCCCCGCGGACCTGGCCCGGGTCACCGTCTACGCCACGGACCTCGCCGACTACCGCGCGCACGCCGCGGAACTGGGCCGGATCTGGCGCCGGTCGGCGGGCCGGGACTACCCGGCGATGGCCGTCGTCCAGGTCGTCCGGCTGTGGGACGAGCGGGCACTGGTGGAGCTGGACGGGTTCGCCGTACTGCCCTGACCTTTGCGGCGGGCGCCCCGCACAACCGTCAGGAGCATGGACGCGCCACCGTAGGGGTGACGGTCACGCCCGCCGGACCGGCCGCCCGGTACCAGTGGAGGCCTCGAACCCCTGCACACCGGGAGGTACCCCATGCCCGT
>NZ_JACBWZ010001288.1 GCF_013870595.1 Streptomyces sp. WELS2
TGAGCGACTCGGCGCGCAGCCAGTACGACGGCCGACGACGGCCGCCAGCTCGCCGCCGGTCCCCAGGACGGAGTCGAGCCGGCCGGCGAGTCCGGCCGGCGGTTCGCGCAGCCCCGCTTCGAGCCTGCTGATGAGACTGTGGTGGTACCCCACCTTCAGTCCGAGCTGTGACTGGGTCAGTCCGGCCTGTCTGCGCCAGGCCCTTAGCCGCCGGCCGAACTCCGCCCAGGACTCCACCGGCTGTGCCGTCTCCACCGACCTGCCCCTCCCGAGAAGGCCCGGCCGCCGACAGCGTGACGCCGGGTGCTCCGTGTCCGCGCGCGTCCGGCCCGTGCGCCGCACGCCCCGGGCCCGGGCGGGCGAGCCCCGGGGAGCGCCGCTCGTCCACGCTCGGCCGGGGCAGGCCCCCCAGGTCCGCCCGGCGGTGCGGGTCCGGGGCGCGGGGAGCGATGTTGGTCCGGACCTGGCTTACTAGGTCTAGACCATAATGGCGCGCCGGGCACGGTCAAGAGTCCGGGCGGGGCGAACCACCGTCCTGTGAAAGCACGGTGACGAGCGGGACGGGTGCGCGACAGGATGCGCGGCCGACGGCGACGGTCGGTTCCTGGGTCATCGCCGGGACGTCCGGGAGGTGCATGCCCGGCCCGTGGGTGACGGGATCACCGGGGACGGCGGCGTGAGAAAGGCGGGTCTCGGCGGGGGCGCCGGGTACGGCACCGCCGGGGGCGTCGGCGAGAACCCCCGGCGGGCGGCATCAGGCCTTCGGGTCAGCCGACCTCGCGCAGTGGGTGGACGGTGCCGGTGAGGGTGCCGTCCTGTTGCTCGTAGTGGGAGAGGGCGAGGCCGAGGCCGAAGAAGGTGGGTGCCCACTCGCCGACGAAGAGGCCCCAGCGGTCGGCGCGGTCCAGGCCGGTGCCCGGTTCCAGCTTGAGGGAGCCCGCCCACGAGGCGACGCTCAGGCCGATGGAGGCGAATGCGGCGATGTAGGCGTGTTCACTGCGGATGCCCATGTCGTGCATCTTCTGGATGATCATCGGGCGTCTCCGTTCTTCCGGATGTCCCTGCTGGAGTAACCTCCCCACATTGTCCTATTCATCACATATATCCCATTGGTTGCGCGGTGACCGGCGCCACCGCGCCCGGCGGGAGGCGGAGCCGGGCCGCGCTTCCGCGGCCGCTCAGCCCGGAAAGCCGCCCGTGGACCGCAGGTGCCAGCGCCGTT
>NZ_JACBWZ010001289.1 GCF_013870595.1 Streptomyces sp. WELS2
GGGGACGCCGCCGTCCGGCACGTCCTGGACACGGTGGCCTCGCTGGGGCCGGGCGGGCACGGTGCGCACCGGATCGAGCACATCGAAACCGTGCCCGACGAACTGCTTCCGCGCTTCGCCGAGTCGGGCGTCGCGGCCTCCATGCAACCGCCGCACACCGGCTACACCCGCGACGACGGCACCGATGAGTGGTCGCGCCGGCTGGGCGGCGACCGGGCCGCCCGCGCCTGGCGGCTGCGGGATCTGCGGGAGGCCGGGGCCACGGTCGCCCTCGGCTCGGACTGGCCGATCGCGCACTACGACGTGCGGTCGGTGCTGGCGACGGCCCGCCGCCCCAAGGGCGCGGCGGCGCACCGGCCGGGGCTCACCGCGGCGCAGGCGCTGGAGGGCTGCCCCTCTCCTGCCGCCGCGGCCGCCGGGGAGGCGGACGTGGCCGGCCGGATCGCGCCCGGCTTCCGCGCCGACCTGACCGCGCTGGCCGTCGACCCCGTGCACGCGCCCGGTGACGAACTGGCCGATGCCCCGGCGGTGTTGACGGTGACCGGCGGCCATGTGACACACCGGGGGCCGGCCGGAGGGGTCGGATAAGATCGGCCTACGGCATCGCGTGTCGGTCACCGTCCGGGTGAGGCATGGAGGTGCCCGTGAGATTGCCCGCGGAGGCATTCCACCGATGTCAGTCGAGTTGAACCACACCATCGTCCACGCCCGGGACAACCGGGAGTCCGCCGAGTTCCTGGCCCACATCCTGGGTCTGGAGGTCGGCACCGAGTGGGGTCCGTTCGTCCCCGTCGCCACCGGCAACGGGGTGACCCTGGACTTCGCCACGATCCCGGCGGAGTCGATCGTCATGCAGCACTACGCCTTCCTCGTCTCCGACGAGGAGTTCGACGCGGCCTTCGCCCGCATCAAGGCGGCCGGGATCACCTACTGGGCCGATCCGCACGGCAAGCAGCCCGGCGAGATCAACCATCACCACGGCGGCCGGGGGCTGTACTTCACGGACCCCGCCGGACACGGCATGGAGATCATCACGCGCCCGTACGGCAGCCACGCCTGACCGGCGCGGCCCCCAGGTGAGGGCGGGCCGGGGGAATCGGCCCCCGGCCCGCCCGCGGCACACCGGGAAGGGGAACGACTTCTCCCTGGTCGCCCAGGTCCCCGCCCCCGAATGGTACGGACGGCCGCGGGCCCGGGCCGCCGCCCTCTCCCCCGCCGA
>NZ_JACBWZ010000129.1 GCF_013870595.1 Streptomyces sp. WELS2
GCGGACTGCGGTTGACGCTCGCCAGGTCCAGCCGCTCGCACAGCGCCAGCGACCGGGGCGCGTCCTGGAGCACGTTGAGGGCGTGCTGCACGGCCGCGCAGTGCGGACCCTCGGCGAAGACGGCGGCCCGGTCGGGATCGTCGGTGCTCCATCCGTAGGCGCGCACCAGCCCCTCGCGCACGAACTCCTCGCAGGCGTCGCGGAGTTCGGCAGCGCGGCCCGAGTCGGCGTCGGAGATGTGCAGCTGGTACAGGTCGACATGGTCGGTGCCGAGCCGGCGCAGGGAGGCGGTGAGGGCCCGGCGGGCGTATTCCGGGGTGTCGTCGGTGCCGGTCAGGGTGCGGGTGTCCGGGTCGAAGACGTTGCCCCACTTGGTGGCGAGGACCACGTCGTCCCGCCGCTTGCCGAGGGCCCGGCCCAGGATCTCCTCGCTGTGCCCGGTTCCGTAGGAGTCGGCCGTGTCGAAGAAGGTGACACCGAGGTCGAGCGCCCGCCGGACGGCCCGTACGGATTCGTCGTCGTCCACCTTCCCCCAGCCGACCGGCTGTCCGTCGGCCGTCCGGTGCTCCCCGCCGATGGCCCAGCACCCGAACCCGAGTGCGCTCACCGCTATGCCGCTGCGTCCCAGCGTCCGTGTCGTCGTCATGAGGCGGACGCTAGGAGTTGGAGCGCACGCGAGGGCAAGGGCCCGAACGGAGTCGTCCGCGCTCCGCCCCGCCCGGCCCGCCCGGCCCGCCACCCGAACGGCGGCCACGAGGGGCCGGTCGGGGCCGTGGGTGCGAGGGTGGGAGCCATGGGAGGTCCCGGAGTGGGAACACCGGGAGGAAACCGCCGGAAGGGACCGCCGACGGGATCACCTGAAGGGACCACCGGAGGGAACCAGGACCCGCCGGAGGGACCAGAGGAGCCCGTCCGCCCTTCCGTCCGTCCGCTTGTCTGCTGGGAGTCACCGTGACCTGTTACGACCGACGTGATCTGGGCCTGCTGCTGCTCCGGCTGGGCACCGGAGGGGTGCTGGCGGCGCACGGCGCGCAGAAGCTGTTCGGCTGGTTCGGCGGACACGGGCTGGAGGGCACCGGCCAGTTCATGGAGTCCGTCGGCTACGTGCCCGGCAAGCTGAGCGCCATGGCGGCGGGCCTCGCGGAGACCGGCGGCGGCACGCTGCTGGCGCTCGGCCTCGCGACCCCGGCCGCCGGCGCGGCGGCGGCCGGCGGAATGGCCGGGGCGGCGGCGGTGCACGTGCCCAACGGTTTCTTCGCCCAGGAGGGCGGCTACGAGCACGCGGCGATCCTGGGCCTGACCGCGGCCGGCCTGGCCGTCACCGGACCCGGCCGCCTCTCCCTCGACCACGCCCTCGGGCACGTCCTCGACCGGGGCTGGATGGTCCCGGCCGCCCTCGGCGCGACGGCGGCGGCGACGGCCGTGGTGGTGGGCGCACGCAGCCGCCGGCTACGGCGCAAGGCGCGGGGCGAGCAGGAGGCGCTGTTCGAGGAGTGAGCCGGCGTCCCGTACGACAGCGGGCCGGAACGCCGAGGAGGCGCACGGCCGTTGTGGACACGCGGGGGCAGCCGCAGACGCGCAGGGGCAGCCGTGGAGGCGCGGGGAAAGCCGTGAACACGCAGGGACAGCCGTAGCCACGCACGGACCGCCGACGCTCAGGACGCCAGGCTGCCGCTGTCCTCCCGAGCGTCGGCGGCAGCGGCGGCGCGGGCCTCGGCGGCGGCGTCGGAGAGGTCGTCCAGGAGCCGGGCCAGGTCCGCGCGGGTCGGCTCGTCGGTGATCCGGCCGTCGGTGATCATCAAGGTGGCCCGCGGGATGGCGAGTTCCCGCGGGATCACCTTGGCCCCCATCACGGCGAGGGTCTCGGCGAGCCAGGCACGGGCCCGGTCGCCGCCGGTCATCGCGGGGGACGCGCTGGCCAGGGCGACCGGCTTGCCGTCCATCTCCCCTCCCCCGACCAGCCACTCCAGCGCGTTCTTCAACACCCCCGAGGTGCCGTGCGCGTACTCGGGGGTGGCGATCAGCAGCCCGTCCGCCGTACCGACGGCATCCCGCAGTTCCGCCACGACCCGGGGCAGCGCCGTCATCTCCACCTCGGCATCGAAGAACGGCAACCGCCCCAGCCCCGGGTCGATGAGGAGTTCCCGCGGGGGGACCACCATTTCCGCCGCCGACCGCAACACGGCGGCGTTCAGCGACCCGGCCCGCAGACTCCCGCACAACCCGAGGATTCTCATACCGGCCAGCCTAATCGCCGCCGCGGGGCGGCCGGCGTGCGGCCGCACGGCGCGGCCTCTCCCCCCGCATGACCGGCCGGCCCGGTCAGCGGGGCGTCAGGCAGGCTTCGAGGGCGGCCCGCTGTCGTGGGGGGAGGGGGTCGCCGAGCGGGACTTTGCGGGGGCTGTGATCGCCCGCGCAGAGCCAGCTCCGCTCGTCGTCGTCGAACCACCAGCGCTCGGCGCCCCACATGGGGTGCCCCTCGAGCAGGCGTCCCGCCAACGCCTCGCTCGCCGCCGGCGCGCCCTGGGCGACCAGGGCCTCCACCACCGCCGTCACGGCCTCCTCCGGGACCGCCGCGTCACCGAGAACCGGCAGCAGGTGGAGGAGACGGGCGTGGGAGTCGGTGACGCCTGCCGCACCCGGTGGCGCCTCCAGCAGGGCGGCCAGCTCCGGCCAGCACAGCCCGGGGCCGATGCGGTCCTGATCGTCGCCGGCCAGGACGAGATCCCGGCTCCAGTCGGGATGGGTGAGGAAGTAGTCCGTGGTCGTGAACTCCTCGCCGCTGTTGTAGTGCAGGACGATCGTGAAGCCGCCGATCAGCGGCACCGTGAACACGGGCCACGCCGACGGATCGTGAAGTCGGTCCAGCATGGCGGCGGCGTCGCCCGCGTCGACGCCGAAGGCCTCCGGCGGGTGCCCCTCGGACAGGTCCGCCAAGTGCGCGGGCCAGAAGCCCGGCTCCGCCAGGAGCGGATGCCCGTCCACGACGGGCGCCGAGGAGTAGTAGTGCCGTGCCATCACCATGCCGGGATTCTCTCCTGGCCCGGCCGGAACCGGAACCGGTGCCCTTTCCGCGTCGCCTCCGCGACGCGGGGTGAGTGAACGGGCCGTGCCCGCACCCGCGTCCCGGCTACCGGACGGGACCCTCCCCTCCCGTGGACGCCTCACCGGGCACCTCAGGGCCGACGGTGCCTGACGCGCGGTGGGGGTCATGACGCGCGGTGGGCGCGTCACCCCGCCAGCAGCCCCCGCTCCAGGGCGACGACCACCGCGCGGGTGCGGTCGCTGACGTCGAGTTTGGCGAAGACGCGCAGGAGGTGGGTCTTCACCGTGGCCTCGCCGATCACCAGGCGGCGGCCGATCTCGGCGTTGGACAGGCCGTCGGCGACCGCGCTCAGCACCTCGCGTTCGCGGGCGGTGAGCGCGACGGGTTCGGGGCGGCGCATCCGGGCGACGAGGCGTTCGGCGACCTTGGGTGCGAGGACCGTCTCGCCGCGCGCCGCCGAGCGGATGGCGTCGGCGAGCTGTTCACGGGTGGTGTCCTTGAGCAGATAGCCGACGGCACCGGCCTCCACGGCCCGTTCGATCTCGGCGTCCGTGTCGTACGTGGTGAGGATCAGCACCCGGGTCGCGACGGGCAGGGCGACGATCTCGGCGGTGGCGGCCACCCCGTCGAGGACCGGCATGCGCAGGTCGAGGAGGGCGACGTCGGGGGCGAGCCGCCGGACCAGGCCGACGCCCTCGCGGCCGTCGCCCGCCTCGCCGACGATCTCGATGGTGGGCTCGCCGGTCAGCAGGGCCACGACCCCGGCGCGCATCACGGCGTGGTCGTCGACCACGACGACCCGGATCCGGTCGGTGGCGGTGTCGGTCATCTGGTTCCTTCGGGGTCGGCGGGGCCGGGTCTCATGCCCGGGCGGGCGTCGGCAGGGCGGCGAGGACGCGGGTGCCGTCCCCGGGGGAGCTGGTGACGGTGAGCCGCCCGTCGAGTTCGGCGAGGCGCCGGCGCATGCCGTCGAGGCCGAAGCCGCGGGACTCCGCCACGACGAAGCCCTCGCCGTCGTCGGTGATCTCCAGTTCGACGCCGCCCGGAACTTCGCTGAGGACGACGCCGACGGTGCCGGCGCCGGAGTGTTTGCGCACGTTGGCGAGGGACTCCTGGGCGCAGCGCAGCAGGGCGACGCGGGTGCGCTGGTCCAGGTCGATGTCGGGCAGTTCGGCGGTGACGGTGAGACCGGTGTCCTGGACGAAGCGGTCCAGGGTGCGGCGCAGGGTGGTGGCGACCGAGCCGGCCGCGACGCCGCTCGCCGGGACGGAGCCGACGAGCACCCGGGCCTCGGTGAGGTTCTCGCGCGCGGTCCGCTCGATGGAGACGAGCTGCCGGGCGCTGCGCCCGGGGTCGGTGGCGAGGGCGGCGCGGGCGGCTTCGGCGAGTACGACGATGGAGGCGAAGCCCTGGGCGAGCGTGTCGTGGATCTCCCGGGCCATCCGCTCGCGTTCCTCGGCGGCGCCCTGGCGCTGGTGGGCGAGGGCCAGTTCCTCCTGGGTGAGGGCGAGTTCGGCGGTCAGCCGCTCCTGCCGTTCGTTGCTCTGGCCGATGAAGCGGTGGAGCCACAGCCCGATGCCGGTCCCGGCGGCGTAGGCGGCGAGCGTGAACACGGTGTTGCCGGTGAGGAGTTGGGGGCTCCAGCCCTGGCCGAGGGTGCCGCCGAACACGGTGAGGGCGGCGGCCCCGCCGCCGAGGGCGACCGCCTCGCGCACGGTGCGGGTGTAGAGCCAGAACTGGGGCAGGGACACGACGTAGAAGGCGGCCCCGCCATCGAGGAGGTACGAGCTGCCGCCGAGGGCGAGGGCGAGGAGACCCAGGTAGGTCCGGCGGTTGAGGAGGCGGGTGCGCGGCCGGGCGAGGGTGATGGCGTGGCTCAGCGCGATCAGGGCGAGCAGGCCGAACATCCAGCCCTTGCGGGCCGGCGACCGGTCGAGCACGCCGCCGGCCGTCGGCAGCAGGCCGAACAGGATCCAGACCGCCGTGTTCCACCACTGGATCCGGTCCGGGGTGAGCCGCTCGCTCGGCTGCTGCCGCCCGTGGGCCACGCTGACTCACCTCATCCGTAAGGGTGTTCGGAATCCTATCGGCGGAGGCGGTCAGTTCACCGGCTCCAGGGGGCGGGCCGCGGGTTCGGCGGTGGCGCGGGCGCGGCGTACGCCCCGGGAGGGCCACCAGTTGGCCTCGCCGAGCAGGAGCATCAGGGAGGGCAGGACCAGCAGCCGGATGGCGAAGGCGTCCAGCAGGACGGCGACGGCGAGACTGAAGCCGATCTGCTTCATCTCGATCAGGTGCAGGGCGGCGAAGCTGGCGAAGACGGTGACCATGACGGCGGCGGCGCTGGTGACCACGCCGGCCGAGCCGCCGATGCCGTCGACGACCGCCTCGCGGGTGGGGACTCCGCGCAGCGCGGCCTCCCGGATGCGGCTGATCACGAAGACCTGGTAGTCCATGGACAGGCCGAACAGGATCACGAAGAGGAACAGCGGGACGCGGGAGCCGATCGATCCGGTGGAGGTGAAGTCGACCAGCTGCTCGGCCCAGGTGTGCTGGAAGACCAGGACCAGGACGCCGAGCGAGGCGGCGGCGGACAGCAGGTTGAGGACGACGCCGACCAGGCCGAGGACGACGGAGCGGAACGCCCGCACGGTCATGGCGAAGGTGACCAGGAGGAGGGCGCCGATGATGAGCGGCAGCTTCTGTTCCTGGTGGGCCGGGTAGTCGGCGTAGCGGGCGACGTCTCCGGTCACGGCGGTCTCGGCGCCCGCGACCTTGCCGACGGTCTCGGGGACGTAGCGCTCGCGGATGTCCCGGAGGGAGCTCTGGGCCGCCTCCGTGCCGACGTGGTGCGGGACTTGGAGCTGGAGCATGCTGATCCGCCGGTCGGGCGAGGTGGTCAGGGTGGAGGTGCCGCTCAGGCGCGGGTCGTCCTCGACGTCGGCGGCGAGTGCGCGCAGGGCGGCGGTGACCTCGGCGGAGCGGCCGGCGTCGGCGCGGACGACGACCTGGTGCATGGACTTCAGCTCGGGGAAGGCCGCGTTGAGCCGGTCGTAGACCCGCATGGCGGCGATGGAGCGGGAGTGGGTCTCGCGGCCCATGTCGGTGAGTTTCAGGCCGAGGACCGGGGCGGCCAGGGCGAGCAGCGCGAGGACCGTGGCCCGGGCAGCGCCCCCGCCACCGCGTCCCGCTCGACGGGGACCGCGGTGGCGACGAGCACGGGAACGGGGGGCGTGATCAGTCCCCGGCCTTCTTGAGCTTGAAGGACCACATGCCCTTGTTCGCCTTCTCGCCCATCTGGATGGCGATCGTGTTGGTCTCGCCCTGCGTGCCGTACTGGGCGCTGAAGAAGGCGTTGCCGGGCAGCGTGCGGTAGGTGTTCTTGCTGAGGTCGGTGAACTGACGGCCGTTGACCAGCACGATCCAGCCCTCGTCCGCGATCTTCGGGTCGACGCCGACGCGGATGGTCTCGTCCTGGCCGACCTCGATCGACTTCACGTCACCGGAGTTCTTGACGCAGTCCTTCAGCGAGTCGGCGGTCAGCTTGTCGCCGTCGTTGTAGCACAGGGCCTCGGAGTTGACCGAGTTCCCGCCTACGGTGATCGTCGCGACGGGGGTCGGCTTGTCACAGGCCGACAGGACGAGCAGTCCGGCGGAAACGGCGCCGGCAACGGCGACGGCGCGGCGGCGTCGCACAGCGGATTGCAGCGTGGTCATGGCCGAAGGCTATCGGGCGCCCCGAGCCCTCCGCCCACGTGGGGTACGGCGTGCCCGGTTCGTTACGCCACGTGCGCAGGCGGCCGGTTCGTCAGGTCGCGCGTGCCGGACAGCCGCCGTCCCGGGCCGAGGCGAGCAGCCCGCGCAGCGTGGTCAGCCAGCCGGCGGCCACGAACACGGCGCCGACCAGCAGCCCCACCGTGCCGTCCAGCGGCATCACGATGCCGACCGCGCCGCCGAACACCCACGCCATCTGGAGCAGCGTCTCCGAGCGGGCGAACGCCGAGGTGCGCACCGCCTCCGGCACGTCCCGCTGGATCAGCGCGTCCAGCGCCAGCTTGCCCAGCGCCTGCGCGCACCCGGCGACCGCCGCGAGACAGGCCACCGGGAACACCCCGAAGAACAGGCCGGCGAGCAGCGCCACACCGAGCACCACCGCGACGACGGTCACGATGATGATCTCGGGGGCGCGGGACCTGAGCCAGGCGCCCACGGCCGTCCCCAGCGCGTTGCCCGCGCCCGCCGCGACGCCCACGATGCCCAGCGAGACCGCCGCGCTCTGCCCGGCCAGCGGATGCTCGCGCAGCAGGAAGGCCAGGAAGAAGATCAGGAAGCCGGACAGGCAGCGCAAGGAGGCGTTGGCGCCGAGCGCGTAGGTGACGGCCGGGCCGACCGAACGCAGCCCCGGCCGTCTGGTCCGCTCCCCGGACGCATGCCGGGTGCCGGCCGCGAGCAGCGCCACGTCCTCGCCCTTGGCCGAGTCCACCTTGGGCGGCAGCGAGAACGACAGAAACGTCCCGGCAGCGAAGATCACGAAGGCGCCGTACAGCGGCCAGGGGTCGCCGAGCGTGTGCAGCCCGGCCGCCACCGGCGCGGCGGCCCCGGTGGCCAGCAGGCCGGCGAGGGTGACCCGGGAGTTGGCCTTCACCAGCGAGAACCCCCGGGGCAGCAGCCTCGGCACGACGGCGCTGCGGACCACGCCGTACGCCTTGGAGGCCACCAGCACGCCCAGCGCGGCCGGATACAGCTCCAGCGCGCCGCTCGCCACCGCCCCCGAGATGACCAGTGCGAGCAGCGCACGCGCCAGCATCGCGCCCGCCATCGCGGCCCGCCGCCCGTGCGGCAACCGGTCCAGGAGCGGCCCGATGACGGGGGCGAGCACGGTGAACGGGGCCATGGTGATGGCCAGATACAGCGCGACCCGGCCGCGCGCCTCGTCGGTGGGCACGGAGAAGAACACGGTGGACGCCAGCGCCACGGTGACCATGACGTCCCCGGCGCCGTTCACCGCGTGCAGTTCGATCAGCTTGCCGAGGCCCGACTCGCCCGCGCCGTGCGCGTGCGTGGCCCTGCGGATGCCGCGTGCCGTGCCGGTCACCGGAAAGTGCAGGGCACGGCCGACCGCGCGGACGGCCCCGCCCACCCGGCCCGGACCGCCGCCCCGTCCCCTCGCCTTGCCCGTGGCTGCCACGACGTTCATAGTGCCCCGGGAACGGGCCGGATAGTGCGGTACGGCACGGACGGCGGAGCCCGGCGCGAGACGGCGGCGGACGGCGCGGGGGCGGGGTACGGTCCGGGTGGGGAAAATCGATGAATCCCGCCCGGTGTAGCGTGCCTGTCTCAGCCATAACGCAGAATGGATGGCAGAGGTGCGCCCGGGCGCGCGGATGCAGACGTCGATGCGGTCCCCAGGTCCGCTCCGTAGGCGAAACCGCCGGAGGCAGCCGCACTCGACGAGACGGCGTAGGAGAGAAGCGATACCTGTGAGCGCAGCGACAACGCGAAGCCGCACCCCCGACCGCCTGTGCGCCGAGGCCGTCGACCTCGCCCGCGCCGCCGCCGAGGAGGCCGCCGCGCCCGGTGTGATCGGCGAGCACACGGGCCTGGTCTCGGAGGGTGACCGCGTTGTCACGCACTTCTTCGAGTGCAAGGAGCTGGGCTACCGGGGCTGGCGCTGGGCCGTGACGGTCGCCCGCGCCTCCCGCGCCAAGATCGTCACGCTCGACGAGGTCGTCCTCCTGCCCGGCCCCGACGCCCTCCTCGCGCCCGAGTGGGTGCCGTGGAGCGAGCGCCTGCGCCCCGGCGACCTCGGCCCCGGCGACCTGCTCCCCACCGACCAGGACGATCTGCGCCTGGAGCCCGGCTACACCGGCGAGGAGGAGCCGCCGTCCAGCTCGGTGGTCTCCGAGGAGATGCGGGAACTGGCGGAGGCGGAGGACGCCGACGTCACCCCCGGCACCCCGGCCGTGCAGCCGACGACGCCCTCCCGCGGCTCCATCGCGGCGGTCGCCGAGGAACTGGGCCTGCGCCGCGCCCGCGTGCTCTCCCGCTACGGCCTGCACATCGCGGCCGACCGCTGGGAGGAGGCGTACGGCCCGAAGACCCCGATGGCCCAGGCGGCCCCCGCCACCTGCGTCAGCTGTGGCTTCCTCGCCCCCATCGGCGGCTCCCTCGGCCAGGCCTTCGGCGTCTGCGCCAACGAGTTCTCGCCGGCGGACGGCCGGGTGGTCTCCCTGGCCTACGGCTGCGGCGGCCACTCGGAGGCGGCGGTCATGCCCAAGCCCCCGCAGCCCGCCGCGCCGGTCATCGACGAGACCCGGGTCGACCCCTTCCCGCTCCGCCCGGCCCGTGACTCCGGCTCGGTCCCGGAGACCGGCGACGACGAGACGGCGGAGCTGGGCCACTCCTGAACGGCGGCCTCCACTGTCAGACTGCCCCGGTGATCATCAGAGCGGCGCAGGAACAGGACCTTCCCGGCTTCCTCGGGCTGGCGGCCCAGGTGGAGCACTGGTTCGGGCCCATGGTGGCGGACCCCGGCTTCACCCGGGCCGTACGGGAGAGCATCGGCGCGGGTACGGCGCTGGTGGCGTCGGAGGAGTCCTCCTCCGGCCTCCTGGGCGCCGTCCTCTTCGGCGCCGCCCCGCCGGTCCACCACGTGCACTGGCTGGTCGTCTCGGACGGGGCGCGGGGGCGGGGGGTCGGGAGCGCGCTGCTGGGGGACGCGTTCCGCAGATGGGTCCGGGGTCCGGCCACCGTCGAGGTGGTCACGTTCGGTGCGGACCACCCCGGTGCGGTGGCCAGTGGGGCGCGCGTGTTCTACGAGCGCCTCGGCTTCACCCCGGCCGAACCGGCGGCCCCCGGCCCGGAGGGCGGCTCCCGGCAGGTCTACCGCCGCGACGTCCCCTGAGCCGATCCGCACCTCGGCCCACACGGTCTTGTGGGGCGCGGGCCCCGGCGCCGTCCCCCAGCGGTCGGCGAACGCGTCCACGAGCAGCAGGCCGCGCCCGGAGTCGGCGTCCGGTGCGGGGCGCACCCGCTCCGGCAGCCGGTCGCCCCGCGTGTCGGTCACCTCGATCCGCAGCACGTCCCCCACGGGGTACAGCGTGAGCCGGAAGTCCCGCCCGGATATGGGGCCGTGGACGACGGCGTTGGCGGCCAGTTCCGCGACGATCAGGGCGGCGGGGTCCATGGGCAGTCCCCAGGAGCGGAGTTGCTCCGTGGCGAGGAGACGGGCGAGCCGGGCGCCTCGCGGGGTGGTCGACAGCTGTACCGAGAAGTTCACGTACTCAGCGTGTCCGTTTCCGGCCCTTCTGAAGAGTGACGGCGTGGTTGCGTAGAGTCACTGTCCGCGCATGTCCGGTGGTGTCCGGCGTTGGGGTCGTATACGGACTGGTGCCAGGGGGTGCCGTGGGGCCGCCCGCTTCCCGGTCGGTGTCGCGCCTCGCCTGCACGCCGGGCCGGTTCGGCGTCCGGCGGCCGTCTGTCACGGGGGTGCGGGACGAGTTGACCGGCCGGTCGGCGTACGGGCTGCCGGCTCGCCTTCGGTTGTCCCTCGGTGGCGGGTGGGTTGTTCTCGAATCGTCTGTCCAAAACCAACCCGCCCTCGCCACGCCCTGAGGCGAGCCGTGGAGGCGCGACACCGACCGGGAAGCGAGCGGCCCGACGGCCGCGTCACCACACCGCCCACCCCGACTCCCCCCGAGCACCCCGAGCACCTCACCCCTCGGCCTGGCCCCTCCGCGCTGTACCTTCGTCCTCACGCGGAGGATGGAGAGTGATCGTGAGCAAGTTCGTGCGGCCGGCGGTGGAGGGGGCCGATCCGTTCGGGACGGCCCGGCTGCGGTGCGGGGTCC
Source organism: Streptomyces sp. WELS2 (assembly GCF_013870595.1). Taxonomy (GTDB): domain Bacteria; phylum Actinomycetota; class Actinomycetes; order Streptomycetales; family Streptomycetaceae; genus Streptomyces. The sequence goes on from NZ_JACBWZ010000129.1 coordinate 10,894, forward strand.
TCGACGCCTGGGCGACCAGTCCCGCCCGGTTCCGGGAGGACGCCAACGCCGAGGAGGATCTCGTCCTCGGCGGCTACCGGGACCGGCTCGTCGTCGAGTTGGCGCAGAACGCCGCCGACGCCGCAGCGCGGGCCGGGACGGCCGGACGGCTCCGGCTCACCCTGCGCGACGGCGTGCTCGTGGCCGCGAACACCGGCGCCCCCCTGGACGCGGCCGGCGTCGAATCGCTGTCCACGCTGCGCGCCTCCGCGAAACGGGACGCCGGGGCCACGCACGCCGCCGTCGGCCGGTTCGGGGTCGGTTTCGCCGCCGTACTCGCCGTCACCGACGAACCGGCGATCGTCGGCCGGCACGGGGGCGTGCGCTGGTCCCTCGCCGAGGCCCGGGAACTGGCCGCCGAGGTCGCCCGGCACAGCCCGGGACTGGGTGACGAGGTGCGCCGCCGGGAGGGCCACGTGCCCCTGCTCCGGCTGCCCTTCGCCGCCGAGGGCACCGCCCCCGAGCCGTACGACACCGCCGTCATCCTGCCCCTGCGCGACGCCGCCGCCGCCGATCTCGCCGAGCGGCTGCTCGCCGGTGTGGACGACGCCCTGCTGCTCGCCCTGCCGGGGCTGACGGAGGTCGTCGTGGAGATCGAGGGGCGGGAACCGCGCACCCTCGGCCGCCGTACCGACGGTGCCTTCACGGTCGTGGAGGACTCCCGGGACGGCATCACCCACTGGCGCACCGCGTCCGCGCACGGGCCGCTGACCCCGGACCTGCTCGCCGACCGGCCCGTGGAGGAGCGGCTGCGCCCCCACTGGTCGGTGACCTGGGCCGTACCCGTCGACACGTACGGCGCCCCGGCCCGGCCCCGTACCAGCCCGGTCGTGCACGCGCCGACCCCGAGCGACGAGCCGCTGGGTGTGCCCGCGCTGCTCATCGCCTCCTTCCCGCTGGACACCACCCGCCGGCACGCGGCGCCCGGGCCGCTCACCGACTTCCTGGTGCAGCGCGCGGCCGACGCCTACGCCGCCCTGCTCGCCGAGTGGCGGCCGGTCGGGGAGGGGATCATCGACCTCGTGCCCGGGCCGCTCGGCAA
>NZ_JACBWZ010001290.1 GCF_013870595.1 Streptomyces sp. WELS2
GTTCAGCCGGCAGGGCGTGCCGGGCGGGGTCAGATCTTCGGCGGGCGGGCCTCGTAGGGGGTCGAGAGGACCACCGTCGTACGGGTCGACACCCCTGCCAGCGAGCGTACCCGCGCCAGGAGTTCCTCCAGTTCGTGCGGGGTGGCCACGCGTACCTTGAGGATGTAGTTCTCGTCCCCGGCGACGCTGTGGCAGGCCTCGATCTCGGGGACGTCGGCGAGGCGGTCGGCGATGTCGTCGGGGGCGCTGGGGTCGAACGGTTTGACCGAGATGAACGCGGTCAGCGGCAGCCCGACGGCCTCCGGGTCGACCACCGCGGCATAGCCGCGGATGACGCCACGCTGTTCGAGCCGGCGCACCCGCTGGTGCACGGCCGACGTGGACAGGCCCGTGGCCTTGCCCAGGTCTGTGTAGCTCATCCGCCCGTCCTTGACGAGCAGCTGCACGATCTGACGGTCCAGCTCCTCCATGCCGCCACAACCTACAGTGCGCCTGATCTCCACGGATACCTCGGAGACGCAGGTCATGCCCCGTTCCCCGGAAAACGCGCCGGGACGGGCATCTGCGCGTGGCATGTGACCAAAACCACACGGCTCGGGCGGGCTCCGTGATGTTCTCGTGATTACCGCCGAGACCGGGCGGGAAGTGCTTGCTGTGGTCGAGGCCGCAGTGCCTTTCACGGCCCAGCCTTAGGGGGAGAATCCCATGCAGAGTACCCATCGCCCTGGTCGGCCCACGTCCGCACGGCCGCAGCCGGTCGTCGAACCCGAGCCGGAGGGCGTCGAACCCGACGCCTACGACGAGGAACCGGACGCCTACGACACCTTCGAGATGTACCGGGTGATCTGCCCGGACTGCGCACAGCCGATCGCGCTGCTGGCCGACGAGGAGACCCTCCCGGAGCACGCGCTGTGCGCCTCGCCGTGGAACCCCTTCGGGCTCACGGTGTGCGCGGGCACGGGCCGCCCGGCGGCCGACGCCCGCCCCGCGGACGAGTCCGTCGAGCCGCAGGAGCAGGACACCGCCCTGCTGCTCACGCTGCCCCAGGGCCTCGACTGGCGGACGCAGCCCTTCTCGCACGTCGGCGGCCCGGGTTCGCGCCCGATGCGCGTACCGGCGCTGGGCGACCAGGCCGCCTGAGCCGGCTCACCCCTCTCCGTTCTTCCGCCCGCACCATGGCGCACCGGCCGTCGTGGTGCGGGATCGGCGTGCCCGG
>NZ_JACBWZ010001291.1 GCF_013870595.1 Streptomyces sp. WELS2
GCCGACGGCCACGACCTGTTCCTGGAGGTCGGCCCGCACCCGGTGCTGGTGCCCGCGCCGTCCGCCGCTTCCGCCTCACCCGTCCACCACCCCTCCCGCGCGGGATCGCGCGCCAGCGCGCGCGTGGTGCCCTCACAATGGAGCGTCACTCGGTCTGCCTGCGGTGCCCACACCTCGAACTGCACGGACGGTTCCCCTTCGTCTGCTCACCGTGATGCTCAGCGGTCCCATCGTGCCGCTCCGGACGATCAATCCGCTCATCAATTCGCCCCCGGCAGGCTGGTGTCGCGGAAGTACCGGCACGGCGGCACCCGTTCCGCGTTTTCTGGACACCCGGAGTTCACTGCCCGACAATCACCAGCGTGACGTCGTCCTTCGAGTTCTCCACCTACCCCGCGCGCCTGTCCGACGCGGAACGTGACAAGGCGCTGCGGGTGCTGCGCGACGGCGTCGCCCTGGGCCGGCTCTCGCACGACACGTTCGTCCGCCGCATGGAACTGGCGCTCGCCGCGCGCCGCTCCGACGAACTCGCCGTCCTCGTCGCCGACCTGCCTCAGGAGAACCGTTTCTCGCGCGCGGTCCTCGGCACCGTGGAGGCCGTGTCCGGGTTCACCGTACGGCTGCGCCGCGCCTGGCAGGCCGAGCGGCTGCCCAAGCTGCTGCTGCCGCACCCGGACCACACCCACCCGCTGCGCATCGGCCGCGATCCCGCCAACGGGCTGCGCCTGAACCACGAGACGGTCTCCCGCGTGCACGCCGAACTCCGCCGCCAGGGCGGCCTGTGGGTGCTCAGGGACCTGGGCTCCACCAACGGCACCACCGTCAACGGCCGCCGGGTCACCGGCGCGGTCGTGGTCCGCGAGGGCGACCAGGTCGCCTTCGGCCGGATGGCGTTCCGGCTCGCGGTGGGCTAGGACGCCGGCCGGCCCTTCCGCGGCGGCGAACGGGTACGCGTGTGCCCTCCCGGACGGGAGACCGCGTTGGCGTGTGTGCCGTACCAGGCGGGAGACCGGGGCCGCGTGCGTGCCGTCTCGAACGGGTGAGCTGGCAGGCGCGTGTTGCCGTCCCGATCGGGTGAGCGGTGCTCGGGAAGACGGGCCGCCGTGCCGATGCAACCGGTATGACTCACCTCACCAGAGCGAAGGCGGCGGCCGCGGCCCTGCTGGCCGTCGCGGCACTCCTCACCGCGGCACCCGCCCGGGCGGCCACCCGCGA
>NZ_JACBWZ010001292.1 GCF_013870595.1 Streptomyces sp. WELS2
CCCGAGCAGGAGCAGCACGCCGAGGGCCACCGCCGTACAGCCGGCGAGCAGCAGCGCGCAGCCCGCGACGGACCACAGCGCCGCGGCGGGGGTCAGCCGGTCCAGCGCCCGGCGGGCCAGGGGCGGCAGGGCGAACGGCAGCAGCAGCGGGAGCAGGAGCAGGAGCAGGAGCACGGCGGTCATCGGTCGTCGGAGGCGAGCAGGTCGCGCAGGATGCGTTCGTCGTCCGGGCCGAGCTGGGCGACGAAGCGGGCGAGCACCGTCTCGCGGTCGCTGTCCCGGTCGAGTTCGCTGTGCATCCGGCGGGCGGTGAGGCCGTGGGCGTCCTGGGCGTCCTGGACGGGGAAGTAGGCGTAGCCCCGGCCCTGGCGGCGCCGGTCGACCACGCCCTTGTCGTACAGCCGGGTGAGGATCGTCGTCACCGTCGTACGGGCCAGGCCGGCACCGAGGCTCAGCTGGACCTGGCCGGGGGTCTGGGGCGCGCCGGCGGCCCAGAGCGCGGCCAGGACGCTCGCCTCGAGTTCACCGGCGGGCCGGCGTTCGCCGTTGGCGTCGGTCATCGGGAGGTCCCTCACCCCGTCTTCGTAGTGCAGTCCGCAAGGCCGTCCACGCCATCGTAGTCAGCGGGGCGCCGTCCCCCGTCGGGCCGGGTGCCCACGGCGGCGGGGTCCGCCGGGGCCGTGGACCTACGCCGGGGGTCGCAGGCGAGCACGGACCCGGGCCCCAGGTGCCGGCGGGGCGGGGCCGGTAGCGTCGCCGGGCATGACGATCGACGAACGGGTCCGCACCCCGGCCCGGCGCAAGAGCGACATGCTGGCCCGGCTGGAGCGGGAGACCGACATCTGGGTGGCGACGGCGGACGCGCACGGTGTGCCGTGCCTCGTCCCGCTGTGGTTCGTGTGGCACGAGGAGTCGTTCTGGCTGTGCACGCGCGGCACCAACCCCACCGGCCGCAATCTGCTGGACGGCGGCCGCGCCCGGCTCGCCCTCGGTCACACCCGGGACGTCGTGCTGGTCGACGGGGAAGTGCGGGCCTTCGGCACCGGGGAGGTGCCGGTGGCGGCGGCCGACGCGTTCACGGCGAAGACGGGCTGGGATCCGCGCACGGACAGCCCGGCGTACACCTACTTCCAGGTGCGGCCGGTCGCGGTGCAGGCGTGGCACGAGGTGCCCGAGCTGCGCGGCCGGCATCTGATGCGGGACGGCGCCTGGA
>NZ_JACBWZ010001293.1 GCF_013870595.1 Streptomyces sp. WELS2
GTACTGGGGTTCGGCGCGGTCACCGCCTGGCAGACCAGCGCCCGCGCGGCCGCCGCCGACGACGTGCTGCGCCGCAGCCAGCCGCTCAGCTACGGCGCGGCCGGCATCTACCGCTCGCTGGCCGACGCCAACACCGCCGCGGCCGGCGCGTTCCTGGCCGGCGGGCAGGAGGACGCCAAGTCCCGGAACCAGTACGAGAAGGACATCCGGGAGGCCGCCGCCGGGCTCGTCACCGCCGCCGCCAACGCCCAACCCGGCTCCGCCGCCGAGGCGACCGTCGCCCGGCTGAACCGGCTGCTGCCCGAGTACAAGGGCCTCGTCGAGCGGGCCCGGACCTACAACCGGCAGGGCTACCCGGTGGGCGGCGCCTATCTGCGGTACGCCGACGAGAAGATGCAAAAGCACATGCTCCCGGCGGCACAGGCGCTCTACACCACGGAGAACCGCCGGCTGGACGCCGACTACGGCGACGCGACACCGTACCCGTGGGCGGCGATCGCGCTCGGCGTGCTCGCCCTGGCCGCGCTCGGCTGGGCCCAGCACCGCGTGTACCGGCGCACCAACCGGATCCTCAACCGCGGCCTGGCCGCCGCCACCGCCGCGACCACGATCGCCCTGCTGTGGCTGGTCGTGGGCCACGCGGTCGCCCGCTCGGGGCTCGACGGCTCCTACGCGCACGGCATCCGGTCGCTCAACGTGCTGCACGAGGCCCGGATCGCCGCCCTGAAGGCGCGCGGCAACGAGAACCTGAGCCTGGTGGCGCGCGGCGCGGACACCGTCACGGTGGCCGGGCAGACGTACGACGCCCACTACTACGACTTCGACAAGGACATGGCGGTGCTCCGCGAGGCGCTTTCCGAGGCGGCACGGCTCGCCGACGACGAGGCGGGCACCGCCCCGGTCACGGCCGCCCAGGACGACACGGCCCGGTGGCAGCGGCGGCACGCCGCGGCCCGCGCCGAGGACGAGAACGGCAACTACCAGCAGGCGCTGGACAAGGTGATCGGCGCCAAGGGCGCGACCGCCGAGTCCTTCGACGGCACCACGGTCGACGACTGGGCCCAGGGCTTCCGGCTCCCCGCGCAGGGCGGCAGGCTCGACGTCACCTACGACACACCGCTCGCCCACACCGCCTGGCTGTGGGCACAGGGCCTGCTCGCCGTCGTCCTGGTCGTCCTCGCCCTGCCCGGCCGCCGCCGCGACGTCG
>NZ_JACBWZ010001294.1 GCF_013870595.1 Streptomyces sp. WELS2
CGGGCAGGGTCACCGGCCCGGGTTCGCGCACCGGGCCGGGGTCGAGCCCGGCGCCGGCCAGCAGCCCGGTGACGTGGGCGGCGATGGCCATGGAGGCGGTCAGTCCGGTGGAGCGGATACCGCCGACGGTGACGAACGCCTGCCCGGGGTGGGCGGTGATGCGGTAGTCCTCGTGCCCGGTGGCCGCGCGCAGCCCGGCGTAGACGGCGGTGACCTCCTCCTCCACCAGGGCGGGCAGGATACGCCGGCCCTTCTCCCGCAGCGCCGCGAGCCCCTCGGCGGTGGATTCGGTGGCGTGTTTGTCGTCCAGGTCCTCGGCGGTGGGGCCGAGCAGGACGTTGCCGTGGACGGTGGGCGCGACCAGGACGCCCTTGCCGAGGGCGGTCGGCACGGGCAGCAGGATGTGCCGCACCAGGGGGCGGGCGAACTTGTCGTAGACCAGGAGCTGGCCGCGGCGCGGGGTGACGGTGAAGTCGTCGTGGCCGAGGGCGCGGTCCAGGGTGTCGGCGTGCAGTCCGGCCGCGTTGACCAGGTGGCGGGCGTACAGGGTGCCCCGGCTGGTGGTCAGCCGGTGTCCGCCGTCCCAGCGCGCGTCCCGCACGGCGGTGTTCAGGTGCAGGTCGGTGCCGGCGCGGACCGCCTGGGTGGCGTAGGCCAGGGTGGTCGTCCAGGGGCAGATGACGCTCTCGCCGGGGACGTGCAGGGCGCCGAGCGCGCCGGGGCCGAGGTGCGGTTCGCGGGTGTACAGCTCTGCCGGTCCGAGCAGGGCGGTGTCGTGGCAGCCGTTGTCCTCGGCCTTGCGGGCCAGCCGGGGCAGGGCGGCGAGCTGTTCCTCGTCCCAGGCGACCAGCAGGGCGCCGACCCGTTCGACGGGGATGCCGGTTCGGGCGGCGTAGGCGCCGAGCAGGGTGTGGCCCTCACGGACCAGCCGGGCCTCCAGGGTGCCCGGGGTGGCGTCGAAACCGGTGTGCAGGATGGCGGTGTTGGCCTTGGAGGTGCCCTGTCCGACATCGTCCTGGGCCTCGACGAGGGCGACGCGCAGCCGGGGGTGGCGGGCGAGTTCGCGGGCGATGGCGCAGCCGACCACCCCGGCGCCGACGATCGCCACGTCGTACGGCGTCCGCGGGAGCGGTCCGGTCGCGGTGACGGTCACGGGCCGAGGAGGGCGGCGACGGCGGCGCGGAACCGGTCGCGGCGTTCGGCGGC
>NZ_JACBWZ010001295.1 GCF_013870595.1 Streptomyces sp. WELS2
ACGACGGCGCCTGCCACCCCGCCGACCGCCCCCGGTTCCTCGCCGAGTGGCTCACCACGCCCGGCCACCGCGCCGTCGTCCGCGACGACGGCGGGCACCTGACCGGCTACGGCGTGATCCGCCCCGGCCAGGACACGCTGCGCATCGGCCCCCTCTTCGCGGACACCGCCGCCGACGCCCGGGCCCTGTTCGCCGCCCTCACCGCCGATGTCACCGGTCGGGACGTCGCGATCGACGTGCCCGAGCCGAACGCGGCGGGCGTCGCCCTCGCCGAACAGGCGGGACTGAGGCCCTCGTTCGAGACCGCCCGCATGTACACCGGCCCGGTGCGCGCGTACGCCCAGGAACGGGTGTTCGGCGTCACCACGCTCGAACTCGGCTGATCCGTCAGCCGTTCCGGGCCTGCCCGGAGAGGAAGCGCCGGTGCAGCTCGCGTACCTCGTCCAGCAGCTCCGGCACCGGTCCCGCCACGGCCACCCCCGGTGCGACATCCCGCACCGGAAGGGTCCGCACGGGTGGCGCGGGCACGCCCGACTCGGCCAGGATGCCGGACAATTGGACGGACGAGACGATGTACACGATCCGGCCGAGCCCGACCCAGGCGTGCGCCGCCGCGCACATCGGGCAGTGCTCGCCGGAGGTGTAGACGGTCGCCGCCGCCCGCTCCCCGGGTGTCAGATGCGCGGCCGACCAGCGGGCCAGCTCGAACTCGGGATGCCGGGTGCGGTCCCCGCCCGCCACCCGGTTGCGGTCCTCCGCCAGCACGGTCCCGTCCCCGGCCACGAGGACCGACCCGAAGGGCTCGTCCCCGGCGTCCAGCGCCTCCTCGGCCAGTTCGACACAGCGGCGCAGATACCGCAGCTCATCGTCCCGGACCATCGGCTCACCTCCGTACGTCATGATCTCCGTCCGGGCACGTTACGGCCACCGCGCCCGCCCCGGCCAGCGGCTTTGCCTCCCCGGCAACGGCGTGCCGCCCGGCCGGGAAGGCGTACCGCCGTGCCAGGGCGACCGTGCCGAGCGCCAGCAGCACCGGCGGGAGCGCGGTCCACGGCAGCGCTCCCGCGCCCAGCGCGTCCAGCGTCAGGCCACCGGTGAGCGAACCGGCCGCGATCCCCGCGTTGTACACCGTCGTCTGCAACGAGGTCGCCACATCGGCGTCGCGGGGCCCGCAGGCGTCGACCAGCGCGGTCTGGATCAGCGT
>NZ_JACBWZ010001296.1 GCF_013870595.1 Streptomyces sp. WELS2
ACGGCGAGGGCGACGACGACCGCGGTCGCCCCCGCCGTCAGACCGGTGACCCAGGCCCACGAGGGCAGTCGGGCAGCCACGGGACGCATCTCCTCCGCTACGGGGCCCCGTCCAGCATCGGGGGTCGGACAATCGTACTCAGTCCAGGACCGGCAGCAGCTCCGGCAGGTGCCCGTCGGACGCCTCGGCGGCCCGCTGCCGCTCCTCGGAGACCTCGCCGTAGAAGGTGGTGCGCGGCCTGGCCGGGCGGCCGGCCGCCTCGGCCACCGCGATCAGGTCGCGGACCGACTTGTACGAGCCGTAAGACGAGCCCGCCATGCGGGAGATCGTCTCCTCCATCAGGGTGCCGCCGAGGTCGTTCGCGCCGGAGCGGAGCATCTCCGCCGCCCCCTCGGTGCCCAGTTTGACCCAGCTCGTCTGGATGTTGGGGATCCAGGGGTGCAGCAGGAGCCGGGCCATCGCCGTCACCGCCCTGTTGTCCCGCATGGTCGGGCCCGGGCGGGCGATCCCCGCCAGGTAGACCGGGGCGTTGGTGTGGACGAACGGCAGGGTCACGAACTCGGTGAAGCCGCCCGTCTCCCGCTGGATGCCGGCCAGCGTGCGCAGGTGGCCGAGCCAGTGCCGGGGCTGGTCCACATGGCCGTACATCATCGTGGACGAGGAGCGGATGCCCAGTTCGTGCGCGGTCCTGATCACCTCGATCCAGGTGGCCGTGGGCAGCTTGCCCTTGGTGAGCACCCAGCGGACCTCGTCGTCCAGGATCTCCGCGGCCGTCCCCGGGATGGAGTCCAGCCCGGCCTCCCTCGCGGCCGTCAGCCACTCGCGGACGGACAGCCCGGTGCGGGTCGCGCCGTTCACCACCTCCATCGGCGAGAAGGCGTGCACGTGCATCCCCGGCACCCGCTCCTTCACCGCCTTGGCGATGTCGAAGTACGCCGTCCCGGGCAGGTCGGGGTGGATGCCGCCCTGCATGCACACCTCGACCGCGCCGACGTCCCACGCCTGCTGGGCGCGGTCCGCCACCTGCTCCAGCGACAGCGTGTAGGCGTCGGCGTCCGTGCGGCGCTGGGCGAAGGCGCAGAACCGGCAGCCGGTGTAGCAGACGTTGGTGAAGTTGATGTTGCGGGTGACGATGTAGGTGACGTCGTCGCCGACCGCCGACCTGCGCACGTCGTCGGCCACCCGGCACAGCGCGTCCAGCGCC
>NZ_JACBWZ010001297.1 GCF_013870595.1 Streptomyces sp. WELS2
ATCAGCCGCAGAGCGGGGTACTTGTCCAGCCACCCGGCGAACGCGATCATCGCCATGCCCAGGGTGACGTCGCCGAAGCGGCCGATCTGCTCCACGAACGGTGTCTGCTCGACCCGTTCGGTGCCGGCCGGTTCCGCCGGGGCGTGCACCAGGACCGGCACCCCCGCCTCCGCGGCCAGCGCGAAGAACGAGTCGGCGCGCGGCGAGCCGAGCAGCTCCCCGTGGACGCTGGAGGTGGTGATCAGGCCGACGAACGCGGGGTCCGCCAGGGTCTCCCGCACCCCCTCCAGGTGATCGTCGTCCCCGAACGGGTTGGCGTACACATAGCCGCGCAACTGGTCCGGGAACCGGCGGATCAGGCTCGACATCCACGCGTGGAAGGCGCGCAGCCGGTCACGCGGCTGCGCGTAGTTGTCCACGCCGGGCACCCGCGCCATCGCCCCGGCCCCGACGGGACTGCCGATGATGGTCAGGTCGATGCCGGCCTCGGCGCGGGCGGCGAGCATGCCGTCGACGTCGGTCAGCGCCGGGGGCATGGGGAAGCGCTCGGCGGCTTCCGGTGGGGACAGGTGCCCGTGGATGTCGATGATCACGTGTCGGTTCCCGGTTTCGGTCTCAGTGCGCGGGTGATCGCGGCACAGTCCTGGTCGCCCAGTCCTTGCTCGGTGGCGCGGACGTGGGTCTCCGCCGCGGCGGTCGCCAGCGGCAGGCTCAGGCCGGCGGCTGCCGCCTGCTTGGTAGCGAGCATGAGGTCTTTCGCCATCAGCCGCAGCCGGAAGTCCGGCTCGTCGAAGCGGCCCGCCGCCAGCCGCCGCGACTTGAACGCCATGACCGGCGAGGCGAAACCGCTGCCCGCGACGGTCTTCAGGACCAGCTGCCGGTCCAGTCCGCAGGCCTCCGCCAGTTCGGTGGCCTCGGCCAGCGCCTGCACCTCGATGCCCATCAGCAGGTTGAGGAGCAGTTTCATCCGCATGCCGGAACCGAGCGCGCCCAGATGGACGACGTCCTTGCCCAGAGCCCGCAGCAGCGGACCCGCGGCGGCGAACGCCTCCCGCGTGCCGCCGACGAACAGCCGCAGCTCGCCGTCGCGGGCGTGGTCGCGGTTGCCGAGCATGCCCACGTCCAGCGCGGCGGGCAGGTCCCCGGCGATCTGGACGATCTCCTCGGGGGCGACGGTGCTGGCGCACAGCAGCGTGCCCGG
>NZ_JACBWZ010001298.1 GCF_013870595.1 Streptomyces sp. WELS2
CCCGGCAGGGGGGTTGGTGCGGTGCTTCCGCGCGATGGCCTCAAGGGTGCGACGGTGGTCGCCCCGGCGCGTACGCCAGGCGAGCCTGGCCCCCCAGCTCAAGCAGGACACCGAACGGCGCGCCGGACGCGCGGCTCAGCCCGCCGACCGCGACGCCGACGAGGTCCGCAGCCGGATGGCCTCGCTCCAGCGGGGCTGGCAGCGCGGCCGGGAGGAGAACGCCGCGGGCGACGGGGCCCACAACGGCACAGCACAAGGAACGACCAAGGGAGACGGTCGATGACCGCACCGAAGGCCACCGGCCACACGACGACGAACAAGGGGGAGCTGAACTGGCTCCTGGACGACCTGGTGGACAGGGTCGCCAGCATCCGCAAGGCCGTCATCCTGTCCGGCGACGGACTGCCGACCGGGGTGTCGAAAGACCTGACCAGGGAGGACAGCGAGCACCTGGCCGCCGTCGCGTCCGGCTTCCACAGCCTCGCCAAGGGCGTGGGCCGCCACTTCGATGCGGGCGGCGTCCGGCAGACCATCGTGGAGCTGGACGGCGCCTTCCTCTTCGTCACCGCCGCCGGCGACGGCAGCTGCCTCGCCGTCCTCTCGGACGCCGACTCCGACGTCGGACAGGTCGCCTACGAGATGACGCTGCTGGTCAAGCGGGTCGGCGTGCATCTGGGCACCGCCCCGCGCACCGACCTGCCCGCAGGCGGGTAGTGGGATGGCATGAGCGGAGACGGTCAGGGAAGAAACCACTGGTTCGACGACGAGGCCGGGCCGGTCGTCCGGCCGTACGCCATGACACGCGGCCGCACCACCAGTGAGGGCCAGCACCGCCTCGACCTGATCGCGGTGGTCGTCACCGAGCTCGACGCCGACGACCCGGAGACGGACCCGACGCTGTCCCCCGAGCACGTGGACATCGTCGGGCTCTGCCGGGACGAGCCCCAGTCGGTCGCCGAACTGGCCGCGGAACTCGACCTGCCCATCGGCGTGGTCCGCGTGCTCATCGGCGATCTCGTGCACACCGGCTACGTCCACGTGACCCGCCCGGTGCCGCCGGCGGAGCTGCCGGACGAGAGTATTCTGCGCGACGTGATCAACGGCCTCCGGGCGCTGTGACCGGCGCGAGAGCGGGGTAGTGACGTGACTGGCTGGCAGTTCCGGGCCGACCGAGGCGGCATCTTCACGGACGCCG
>NZ_JACBWZ010001299.1 GCF_013870595.1 Streptomyces sp. WELS2
GCGCGTGCCGGGCACGGGCGCGGCCACCGGCATGCACAGCCTGGGCGCCGCACAGCACGACCACGATCACGACCTGGCGGACGTCGTGGGGCAGACCGCCGCGCGTACGGCCGTGGAGGTGGCCGCCGCGGGCGGGCACCACCTGTTCCTGGAGGGGCCGCCGGGCGCGGGCAAGACGATGCTCGCCGAACGCCTGCCCGCGGTCCTGCCCCGGCTCACCCGGGAGGACTCGCTGGAGGTCACGGCGGTGCACTCGGTCGCCGGGCTGCTGCCCCCGGGCAAGCCGCTCATCGACGTCGCTCCGTACTGCGCGCCCCACCACTCGGCCACGATGCAGTCACTCGTCGGTGGCGGCCCCGGCATCGCCCGGCCCGGGGCGGTGTCGCTGGCCCATCGAGGCGTGCTCTTCCTGGACGAGGCCCCCGAGTTCCACAGCCAGACCCTGGACGCCTTGCGACAGCCACTGGAGTCGGGGCACGTCGTGATCGCGCGCAGCGCCGGTGTGGTCCGGTTCCCGGCGAGGTTCCTGATGGTCCTGGCGGCCAACCCCTGCCCCTGTGGCCGCTTCTCGCTCCGCGACTCGCTGTGCGAGTGCCCGCCGTCGGCGATCCGCCGCTATCAGTCCCGGCTGTCCGGACCCCTGCTGGACCGGGTCGATCTCCGGGTGGAGGTCGACCCGCTCACCCGGGCCCAGCTCACCGAGCCCGGCGCCCGGGGCGAGTCCACGGCGACCGTGGCCGACCGGGTGCGGCAGGCCCGGGAGCGGGCGGCGGTCCGCCTCGAGGGCACGCCGTGGCGCACCAACAGCGAAGTGCCCGGCCGTGAACTGCGCAGCCGGTACCACGCCGCCGCCGGGGCGATGGACGAGGCCGAACGCAGCCTGGAGCGCGGCGTGCTCACCGCCCGGGGCATCGACCGGGTGCTGCGCGTCGCCTGGACGATCGCCGACCTCGTCGGGCACGACCGCCCGGACGCGACCGACGTCGCCCTGGCCCTGCAACTGCGCACCGGAGTCCCGCGAGGGGTGCCGATGGCCATCGGGGCGCTCACATGACGGGCGCGCGAGACCCCGGAGACGAACCGCTCGGCCGGGTCTTTCTGGCGCGGGTCATCGAGCCGGGGGACGAGGTCGCGGGGGCGATGCCGTCCGAGAGCAGGGTCAGGTCCACGGCCACCACCTCGTCGGCGATCCGGA
>NZ_JACBWZ010000013.1 GCF_013870595.1 Streptomyces sp. WELS2
ACCGCCCGGGCCGCGCGCAACGTCGTGCTGTCCGCCAACTCCTGGCGCTACGGCGTCCGGCTGGCGCTCTGCATCGGCCTCGCCCAGGCGCTGGTCTCCCTGGTCCCGGTCCCCCGCTCCTACTGGGTCGCGCTCACCGTCACCTTCGTCCTCAAACCGGACTTCGGCTCGGTGTTCTCCCGCGCCCTCATGCGCGCCGTGGGCACGGTGGCCGGCCTGGTGGTGGCGGCGGTGGTCCTCGCCGAGGTGCCGCTGGGCTGGTGGGACGTGCCGGTCCTGTTCCTCCTCGCACCCCTGATCCCCGCCCTGACCCCGCGGGGCTACGGCTACCAGACCGCGGCCATCACCCCGGTGATCCTCCTGCTGTCCGACGTCCTCAACCGCCAGGGCACGGCCCTGCTGCTGCCCCGGCTGAACGACTCGCTGCTGGGCTGCGCGATCGCCCTGACGGCCGGTTACCTGTGCTGGCCGGAGAGCTGGCACACCCGCGTGGGCGACCGGCTGGCCGACGCGGTGGCCGACACGGCCGTCTACGTCGAGAGGGCGTTCGGCCCCGGCGTCGACCCGGCCGCGCGGGCCCGGATGCGCCGCCGCCTCTACCGGGACCTGTCCGTCGTCCGCACGGAGTTCCAGCGGGCCCTGACCGAGCCACCGCCGACCGGCCGGCGGGCCGCCGCGTGGTGGCCGCTGGTGGTGGCGGTGGAGCGCATCGTCGACGCCACGACGGCGGCCCGGGTCCGCGTCAAGCACGGCGCGGCGCCCCCGTCACCGGCGGAGATCGCGCAGGTGACCCTGCAACTGCGGGAGCTGGCAGAAGACGTACGGCGGGCGCGGACCCCGACCGCCGTGCGCACCGGTCTCACCGGGCCGGCGGACAGCGTGCTGGAGCCGTTGCGCCAGGAGGTGGCGGCGGCCCGCTCGGTCACGTCGCCGCGTTGACCGGTCCGGCACCAGCGGGCCGCTAACCTTACGTGTCCGTCCTGGCCAGCGATCGACCTGTACAACTCACGCGAAGGGTTGCGCACATGGGCATTCTCACTCTCCTGCGGAACGCGTTCGGCCGCTCACGCAAGCCACGAGCCACCGAGCCGGAGGGTGCCCCCGAGACCCCCGAGCAGCCCCCCGTCCCCGAACCCCGCCAGTCCCGCACCGAGGAACACGACCTGGTGGCAGCGGCCTTCGACAACGTCAAGGTCCCCCACCAGGTGCCTCCGGCGGATCAGCCGGAAACGGCGGAGCCGGAGTCGACTGCCGAGCCGGAACCGGCGGAGCCGAAGCCGGCAGCCGACCCCGTCCTGAAGGCGGAGGCGGAACCCGCCCCAGAGCCGCATGAGCCGCATGAGCCGCATGAGCCGCAGCCGAACGAGCCGACGGCGACCGCCGAGCCGGAACCGGCGGAGCCGAAGGCGGAAGCCGACAACGTCCTGAAGGCGGAGGCGGAAGCCGAACCTGCCCCGAAGCCGGAAGCCGCACCGGAGGAAACGGCCCCGCCGGAACCGGCGCCGGAATCCGTGCCGGAGACCGGCCGCGAGCCGGAAGCAGCAACGGCCCCGGAACCGGAGGCGGCAGCCGAGGTCGAGCCGGTGACGGAGACAGCAGCCGAGCCCGAGCCCGCGGCGGAGGGAGCAGCCCCGGAGCCGCAGCCGGAGGCGGAAGCCGCCCCCGAGCCGGAGCCGGAAACCGAACCTGCACCGGAGCCGGAGGCGACGGCCCCCGCTGACCCGAAGCCCGAACCGCCGACGGTGACGCACCCGCAGGCCGCCGACGGCGAGGACGCCCCGCTGGGGTCACCCGCACCCGACGACGAGACCCGCACGGGTGATGCGGGTGCGAACACGGACGCCGAAGGCGAAGCCGAGGCCACGACGCACACCACCCGGAACACGGACACGGGCACGGACACGGACGCCGAAGGCGGAGGCGAACCCCACCCCGCCCCCAAGCCCAAACCCGCCACCCCCCTCGCCAAGGTCAAGTCCCGCACTCCCGCCCTCACCGCCGCCTACAAGGCCGCCACCACCACCCTCCGCAAGAAGAACCTCACCGGCACCCGAGCGAAGCTCTACCTCGTGCTGGACCGCTCCGCGAGCATGCGCCCGTACTACAAGGACGGCTCCGCGCAGTCCCTCGCCGACCAGACCCTCGCCCTCGCCGCCCACCTGGACCCCGGCCCCGACCCCACGGTCCACGTCGTCTTCTTCTCCACGGAGGTCGACGGCACCACCGACCTCACCCTCGCCCCCGGCCACGACACGAGGATCGACGACGTGCACGCCGGCCTGGGCCGCATGGGCCGCACCAGCTACCACGCCGCCGTGGCCGCCGTACTCGACCACTACGACACCCACGCCGGCAGCGACACGGTCCCCGCCCTCGTGATCTTCCAGACCGACGGCGCCCCCGACGCCAAGACCCCCGCCACCCAGGCCCTCACCGAGGCCGCGGAGACCCACCCGGGCGTGTTCTTCTCCTTCGTCGCCTTCGGGGACCACGACAACAAGGCCTTCGACTACCTCCGCAGGCTGAAGACCCCCAACGCGTCCTTCTTCCACGCGGGCCCCACCCCCCGCGAGCTGACGGACACCGAGCTGTACGAGGGCGTCCTCGCCGACTGGCGGCCGTAACGCTGCGTAGCACCCCGGCCGCGTCCCGGCCGCACCCCGGCCGCCCCTTCCCGCTCCGTGAAACGGGAAGCGGGCGGCCCACCCGTGTCGGCTACGATTTGAAGGTTCGAAACCGCAGAAAAGCAGCGACCTGGGAGCAGCCACGATGGCTCGACACCTCATCACCAGCGCCCTTCCGTACATCAACGGGATCAAGCACCTGGGCAACATGGTGGGGTCCATGCTCCCGGCGGACGTCTACTCCCGCTATCTGCGCCAGCGCGGCCACGACGTCCTCTACATCTGCGCGACGGACGAGCACGGCACCCCCGCCGAGCTGGCCGCCAAGGAGCAGGGCCTGCCGGTGGCGGAGTTCTGCGCCCGCGCGCACGACGCGCAGAAGGCGGTCTACGACGGCTTCGCGCTCGCCTTCGACTACTTCGGCCGCAGCTCCAGCCCGGAGAACGTCGAGATCACCCAGCACTTCGCCCGCAGGCTGAACGAGAACGGCTTCATCGAGGAACGGGCGATCCGCCAGGTCTACAGCCCGGCCGACGGCCGCTTCCTGCCGGACCGCTACGTCGAGGGCACCTGCCCGCACTGCGGCTACGACAAGGCCCGCGGCGACCAGTGCGAGAACTGCACCCGCGTGCTGGACCCGACGGACCTGATCAACCCGCGCTCGGCGATCTCCGGCTCCACCGAGCTGGAGGTCCGCGAGACCAAGCACCTCTTCCTGCTCCAGTCCAAGCTCCAGCACGAGGTCGAGGCGTGGGTCGCCCGGCACGAGGACGACTGGCCGCAGCTCGCCTCCTCCATCGCCCGCAAGTGGCTGACCGAGGGCCTGCACGACCGTGCGATCACCCGCGACCTGGACTGGGGCGTCCCGGTCCCGGCGGACACCTGGCCGGAGCTGGCGGCCGAGGGCAAGGTCTTCTACGTCTGGTTCGACGCCCCGATCGAGTACATCGGCGCGACGAAGGAGTGGGCGGACCAGGACCCGGAGAACCGGGACTGGAAGGCGTGGTGGTACGAGGCCGACGCCACCGTCCGCTACACCGAGTTCATGGCCAAGGACAACGTCCCCTTCCACACGGTGATGTTCCCGGCCACCGAGCTGGGCGTGCGCGAGCCGTGGAAGAAGGTCGACTACGTCAAGGCGTTCAACTGGCTGACGTACTACGGCGGCAAGTTCTCCACCTCGCAGAAGCGCGGCGTCTTCACCGACCAGGCCCTGGACATCCTGCCCGCCGACTACTGGCGCTACTTCCTGATCGCCAACGCCCCGGAGTCGGACGACTCGTCGTTCACCTGGGAGCACTTCACCGCCACGGTGAACAAGGACCTTGCCGACACCCTCGGCAACTTCGTCAACCGCGTGCTGTCCTTCAGCAAGAAGCGGTTCGGCGAGGAGGTCCCGGCCGGCGGCGAGCCCGGCGAGGCGGAGGCGCGGCTCGGCGAGGAGATCGCCCGTCTGCTCGCCGAGTACGAGGAGCAGATGGAGGCCCTGCAGTTCCGCAAGGCCGCCGCCGCGCTGCGCGCCCTGTGGTCGGCCGGCAACTCCTACCTGGAGGAGAAGGCCCCCTGGCTGGAGATCAAGACGAACAAGGACGGCGCGGCCCTCACCCTGCGCACGGCGATGAACCTGATCCACCTGTACGCGGTGGTCTCCGAGCCGCTGATCCCGGCCACCTCTGCGGCGATGCGCGGCGCCTTCGCCCTGCCGGACGACACCGCCACCTGGGTCGCCGCCGAGGAGGCCAGGGCCCTGTCCGCCGTCCCGGCCGGCACCCCGTTCACGGTGCCGCCGGTGCTGTTCGCGAAGCTGACGGACGACGACCTAACCGCGTACAAGGAGCGCTTCGGCGGCGAGGAGGGCTGATCCCGCCGCTCCCGTCCGCGTGAGGAGGGCGCCGGGCCGTTTCGGCCCGGCGCCCTCTCGCGTACGGCGGGACTACTCCAGCACGCCCGCGCCGGTGGTGTCCGCGAGCTCCGCCGGCAGGTTCCTCGCCGAGGTCTCGAGGCCCGCGGTGAGCGCCGGGGTCCAGTTCACGGTCGTCCTGATCTTCTTGGAGCCGGCGGCGTTGTACGCGGCGACCAGGTCGGTGACCGTGCCGTTGACCAGGTTGCCGCTGCCCGCGACCGAGCCGGTGCCGTCGCCGCTGAGCAGCTTGGCGACCTTGCCGCCGCTCGGCACCGTCCAGTAGTTGGCTTGCGCGACGACCTGGGCCCCGGCGCGGGAGTTGAGGCTGTACAGGGGCGCGTAGCCGTTGACGGTCGTCGTGTCGTACAGGTTGTTGTAGAGGTGGATCCGGCCGATGCGCGCCAGCGGGGCCCGCTGCACGATGCCCTTCCACACGTTGTGGTGAATCGTGACGCGCAGCTTGCCGGTGCTGTCCTTGTCGCCGGAGCCGATCAGCATCGTCTTGTCGTGGTCGGTGAACCGGTTGCGCTCGACGGTGACCAGGTCGGAGCCGTTGGTGATGTCGAGGGCGCCGTCGTGGATCTGGTACTCGCGGCCGAAGTACCTCGGGTTGGCCTTGTCGTAGTGGGGCGCGTCGGTGAAGGTGTTGTGGTCCGCCCAGACGTGGCTCGCCCCGCGCAGCGTGACGGAGTCGTACTGCGAGTTCCAGTTGCCGTCGTCGCCGTCGGTCGGGTCCCACTGCGGGAAGCAGTCCTCGGTGGCGGAGAAGGTCAGATTGCGGATGATGACGTTGTCGACGTTCTTCACCTGGAGGCTGCCGCCGGTGATCCCGGCACGGGTGCCGGGCACGCCCACGATCGTGGTGTTGGCCGGCACCTTGAAGACGATGTTCTTCGCCTGCTTGTCCTGGGCGGCGGCGCGCGCCTTCTCCTGGGTGCCCGAGGGCAGCTTGGAGCGGCCGTACACGGCCGGGTCGTAGGCCTTGAGGTAGGCGGACAGCGAGTAGCCGGTGCCGGCCGCGTAGTCGGCGCAGGTCAGCTTCCGGCCGCTGTCGTCGGTGCCCGCGTCGATCGTGCCCTTGACCTTGATGATGCGGGGTGTGGTGTCCGAGGCCGAGCCCAGCGCCCGCACGAGCTGGGCCCGGGTGGAGACGGTGAAGGTGTGCGCGGAGTCGGCCTTCGCGCCGCCGGTGGTGCCCGTGCCGGAGGCGGCCCAGCCGTCGTTGGCGGGAAGCGCCTGGTGGTACAGGTCGACGCCGTCGGCGTTCGCGTTCAGCACGAACACCCCGGCGCCCACGCCCGCGGCCACGACGGCGGCGGACACGGCGAGGACGCGCCGCTTGCGGAGGGACCGGCGGTGGGAGGGAGCTGCCACGGAGGAGTCCTTAGGGTCTGTCGTACCTGCCTTACGACTCCTCAGTGGCCGCCCGGCGCCGGGAGGTTGCCGCCGTCGCGGGAATTCTCCGTACGGCCCGGCCGGGCGTCGCGCCCCGGGCCCGGCAGGCCGGAGAATCGTCCACGTGGACATCCCCGAACCCCATCGCCGGCTCCTCGCGGACGCCGCCTCGGCGGGCGCCCCGTACGGTCTGGTGCTGGCCGGCGGCTACGCGCTCCAGGCGCACGGTCTGCTGAGCCGCCCGCACGCCGATGTCGATCTGGCCACCGAGAGCGCCGAGCCCATGGAGCGGATCGCCGCCGCCGTCGGCGCGGCCCTCGAGGAGCGGGGGCGGCGGGTGACGGCCGGCCCGGTCACCGCGCTGACCGTGCGGCTGACGGTGACCGACCCGCCCACCGGCGAGCCGTGCGCGCTGACGCTGCACAAGGAGACGTTCTGGCAGCCGCCGGAGCCGACCGGCTACGGCCCGGCGCTCTGCCTCGCGGACGCCGTCGGCACGAAGATCCGGGCACTGTACGACCGGGGCGCGGCCGTCGATCTCGTCGACGCCCGCGCCTGCGCGGCCCTGTTCTCGCTGCCGGACCTGGAGGAACTGGGCCGCCGGCACGCCCACGACCCGTTCGACCTGCCCACCCTCCAGTCGCGGCTGACGGGCACCGACTTCTACGCCGACCGGGACTTCCTCCGGTACGGCCTGGCCGAGGACGACGTCGCCGCCCTGCGCGCCTGGGCCCAGCACTGGTCCGACGACATCGGCGAACGGCTGCTGGAGGACGGCGCGTCCCCGGACGCGCCGTCCGACGAGCAGGGCGGCTGAGCCCCGGCGGTTTCGCCTACTTCGGCTGCGGCTTGCGGATGTCCAGGTGCAGCTCGCGCAGGCGGGACTCCTCCAGCTCGGTCGGGGCGCCCATCAACAGGTCCTGGGCGTTGCCGTTGAGCGGGAAGGCGATCGTCTCGCGGATGTTGGGCTCGTCCGCGAGGAGCATGACGATACGGTCCACGCCCGGGGCGATGCCGCCGTGCGGCGGGGCGCCGAAGCGGAACGCGCGGAGCATGCCCGCGAACTCGCGCTCGGTGGTCTCGCGGTCGTAGCCCGCGATCTCGAACGCCTTGAGCATGATGTCCGGCTCGTGGTTGCGGATCGCGCCGGAGGACAGCTCGACGCCGTTGCAGACGATGTCGTACTGCCAGGCCAGGATGTCCAGCGGGTCCTGGGTCTCCAGCGCCTCCATGCCGCCCTGCGGCATCGAGAACGGGTTGTGCGAGAAGTCGATCTTCCCGGTGTCCTCGTCCTTCTCGAACATCGGGAAGTCGACGATCCAGCAGAACCGGAAGACGTTCTCCTCGAAGTGGCCGGCGCGCTTGGCGGCCTCGACGCGGACCGCGCCCATGATCTTGGAGACCTCGTCGAAGTCGCCCGCGCCGAAGAACACGGCGTGGCCGGGGGCCAGCGACAGGCGCTTGGTCAGCTCGGCGACGTTCTCCTCGGTGAGGAACTTCGCGATCGGGCCGGACAGCGCGCCGTCCTCGCCGACCCGGACCCAGGCCAGGCCCTTGGCGCCCAGCGACACGGCGAAGTCGCCGAGCTGGTCGAAGAACTTGCGCGGCTGGTCCTGGACGGCCGGCACGGGCAGGGCGCGCACGTGCTTGCCGGCGAACGCCTTGAACTCCGAGCCCTCGAAGATGTCGGTGATGTCGACGAGCTCCAGCTTGGCGCGCAGGTCCGGCTTGTCGGAGCCGTACTTGAGCATCGCCTCGCGGAACGGGATCCGCGGGAACGGGGAGGTGACGTGACGGCCGCCGCCGAACTCCTCGAACAGCTCGGTCATCAGCTGCTCGATGGGCTGGAAGACGTCCTCCTGCTCGACGAAGCTCATCTCGACGTCGAGCTGGTAGAACTCGCCCGGCGAGCGGTCGGCGCGGGCGTCCTCGTCGCGGAAGCAGGGCGCGATCTGGAAGTAGCGGTCGAAGCCGGAGATCATCAGCAGCTGCTTGAACTGCTGCGGGGCCTGCGGCAGGGCGTAGAACCTGCCCGGGTGCAGCCGGGAGGGGACCACGAAGTCACGGGCGCCCTCGGGGGAGGTCGCCGTCAGGATCGGGGTGGCCATCTCGTTGAAGCCGAGCGCCGTCATCTTCTGGCGGATGGCGCCGATGACCGCCGTGCGCAGCATGATGTTGCGGTGCATGCGCTCGCGGCGCAGGTCCAGGAAGCGGTACTCCAGGCGCCGCTCCTCGTTGACCCCGTCCTCGGTGTTGATCGTGAAGGGCAGCGGCTGGGCCGCGCCGAGCAGCTCGACCTCGGCGACCTCGACCTCGATCTCACCGGTGGGCAGGTCGGGGTTCACGTTCTCGGTTCCACGTGAAACCACGCGGCCGTCGACGCGGACCGTGGACTCCTTGGAGATCTTGTCCAGGGCCTCGTACGCCGGGGTGCCGGGGCGGGCGACCAGCTGCGTGATGCCGTAGTGGTCGCGCAGATCGATGAAGAGGATGCCGCCCAGGTCGCGCCGATTGTGCAGCCAGCCACTCAGCCGGACGTCGGTGCCGACGTCAGAGGCGCGGAGCTGGCCGCAGGTGTGGGACCTGTACCGATGCATCGTCGTTCATCCAGTCTGTGCGGATCGGGTGTCGCCAGGCGGGTACGGCCTAGGCCATCCCAAGGGTACCGGGCACCCCAAGAACGGCTCCCCACGACGACCGGCCGCCCGCCTGGGTGGCATCCATCGGTCACCTCTCCATAAAGTGGGACAATGCGCACTGGCGAGCCCCTGCCGTCCGTCGGGGAGGTCCTCGCCGCCCTCGCGACCGGGCTGTGGCACTGGGACACGGCCGCCGGGCTGGTCACCCTGGACGCGGAGGCGGCGCGGCTGCTCGGGCTGCCCGCCGAGCCGGTCACCCTCACCGAGGCCCGGACCCGGGCCCGGCTGCACCCCGTCGACTGGAACGAGGTCGCCGGGGTGGTGCGGCTCGCCGCCGCCGAGGGCACCCTCGCCGAGGTCCGCATCCGGGTCATGGACGCCGACGGCCGCATCCTGCGGGTCGTGCGCAGCCGCTCCAAGCCGTCCTTCGACCCCGAGCGGCGCGCCTATGAACTGATCGGCACCCTCCAGGAGGTGACCGAGCCCGCCCCGGGCACACCCGCCGCCCGCAGCGCGGTGACCGGCGACTGGCGGCGCTCGCGGGAGGCGTTCCTGCTGGACGCGGGCCGGGCGCTGGCGGAGGCGCGGTCCACGGCCGAGGTGCTGCGGGTGGCGGGGGGCCTGTCGATGCCGGGTTTCTCCCCGGACGGGCTCGTGGTCTACGGCGTGGAGGGCGACCGGCTGACGATCACCGGCCAGCACGGACACCATCCCGGCGACATGAACCCCTTCTCCAACATGCCGCTGGACACCGACTACCCGGCCGCCGAGGTGGTCCGCACCGGACGGGCCGTCTATCTGTCCACCCCGGAGGAGTACCGCGACCGCTACCCGGCCACCTGGCCGCTCGCCCGGCGCTTCGGCCGCCGCTCGTGGGCGTTCCTGCCGCTGACCGCCGCCGGGCGCACGATGGGCGCCTGGATGGCCGCGTTCACCTATCCGGTGGCGTTCACGCCCGACGAGCGCGCGGTGCTGACCACCGTCGCCCGGATGCTCGCCCAGGCGCTGTCCCGGGCCGGC
Source organism: Streptomyces sp. WELS2 (assembly GCF_013870595.1). GTDB lineage: Bacteria > Actinomycetota > Actinomycetes > Streptomycetales > Streptomycetaceae > Streptomyces. The sequence goes on from NZ_JACBWZ010000013.1 coordinate 9,582, forward strand.
GCCGCCGAGTCGGAGCGGGAGCTGACGGAGGGTCTGCAACGCTCCATGCTCCCGTCGCTGGGACCGAGGATCCCGGGGATGCGGATCGCCGCCCGGTACATCCCCACCGGCGGCGGACTACAGGTGGGCGGCGACTGGTACGACATGATCCCGCTGCCCTCCGGCCGCTTCGCGCTGGTCATCGGGGACGTCCAGGGCCATGACGTGCGCGCGGCCGGGATCATGGGCCAGCTGCGGATCGCGCTGCGCGCCTACGCCGCCGAGGGGCACCGGCCGGACGCCGTCCTCTCCCGCGCCTCCCGCTTCCTGCACGGGGTCACCGACGGCTCCGGACCGGAGGCGCTGGCCGACCCCCGCTTCGCGACCTGTCTGTACGTGGAGGCCGACCCGGCGACCGGCATGCTGGAGGTCGCCCGCGCCGGACACCCCGACCCGGTGATCCGGATGGCGGACGGCACGGTGATGCTGCGGCCCACGGCGGGCGGACTGCCGCTGGGCGTCGACCCGGACGCCGACTACCCGACGACCCGGTTCACCCTCGAACCCGACGAGACGCTGATGCTGTGCACCGACGGCCTGATCGAGACCGGCGGGCACGACCTGGAGAGCGGCTGGCGCAGGCTGCGGATGCTGCTGGAGGACCACCGGGCGGGCGAGTACCGCCAGGAGGACCTGGAGACGCTGGCCGACGCCCTGGTGCAGGCGGTGCACGGGCCGTCCTCGCACCACACCACCGGCCCGCTGGCCGACCGCCGCGAGGACGACATCGCGCTGGTGCTGCTGTGCCGGCCGACCGCGGCCTGCGGACGCGACGGCACCGCCACGGCGGGGCCCCCGGTGCGGCGCACCCTGCTGTCGGTGGCCCAGGACGAGCCGGACCGGATCGCCGAGGCCCGCCAGCACCTGCGCGAGCTGCTGCACGACTGGGCCTCGCCCGAGCAGGTGGACTCGGCGGTGCTGCTGGTGTCCGAGATGGTGACCAATGTGCTGGTGCACACCGACGCCGACGCGCTGCTGCTCGCCGAGGTCCTGTGCGGACAGGGCGGGCGGCGGCTGCGGGTGGAGGTCTTCGACACCGGCGACGACCTCCCGCACAAGCGCCGTCCCGGCGAACTGGCCTCCTCCGGCCGGGGCCTGATGCTGATCGAACTCCTCGCGGACGCGTGGGGGGTGGCTCCCCGGGGCGAGGGCAAGAGCATCTGGTTCGAGCTGAGGGAGCGGACGGGGGCGGGAACGCCCGGGACCGCCCCGGGGTCGTACGTCCCGTAGGCACGGCGCCGGGGCCCGGACGGGCGGGGTGCGCCCGTCCGGGCCCCGGGAGGGATCAGATGCCGCCGTCGGTCATGCCGTGCACCGCGGGGATCCGCCCGAACCGGCCCTTCTTGAAGTCCTCGAAGGCCTGGACCAGTTCGTCCCTGGTGTTCATGACGAACGGGCCGTAGTGGGCCATCGGCTCCCGGATGGGCCGGCCGCCGAGCAGGACGACCTCCAGGTCCGGGGTGTGCGCGTCCTGCCGCTCGTCGGCGCGGACGGTCAGCGCGGAGCCCGCGCCGAAGACCGCGGTCTGGCCCGTGCGGACCGGCCGCCGTTCCGCGCCGGCCGAGCCCTTGCCCGCCAGGACGTAGGCGAGGCCGTTGAAGTCCTCCCGCCACGGCAGGGTGATCTCCGCGCCCGGCGCCAGCGTCGCGTGGATCATCGTGATCGGCGTGTGGGTGACGCCGGGGCCCTGGTGGCCGTCCAGCTCGCCGGCGATGACGCGCAGCAGGGCGCCGCCGTCGGGGGAGGTGAGCAGCTGGACGGTGCCACCGCGGATGTCCTGGTAGCGCGGGGCCATCATCTTGTCCTTGGCGGGGAGGTTCACCCACAGCTGGAGGCCGTGGAAGAGCCCGCCGGACAGGACCAGGGACTCCGGCGGGGCCTCGATGTGCAGCAGGCCGGAGCCGGCCGTCATCCACTGGGTGTCGCCGTTGGTGATGGTGCCCCCGCCGCCGTGCGAGTCCTGGTGGTCGAAGACGCCGTCGATGATGTAGGTGACGGTCTCGAAGCCGCGGTGCGGGTGCCAGGGGGTGCCCTTGGGCTCGCCCGGCGCGTACTCCACCTCACCCATCTGGTCCATCATGATGAACGGGTCGAGATGGCGGTAATCGATCCCCGCGAACGCCCGGCGCACCGGGAATCCCTCACCCTCGAAACCGCTCGGGGCGGTGGTGACGGCGAGCACGGGACGTGCCTCGGCATCGGCGGGAGCGGTCACACGGGGCAGCGTCAACGGGTTCTCGACGGTCACTGCGGGCATGGCGGGTACCTCCTTGGTACGCCCACTTTAGTTGAGCGTTGAACTTCTTGCCACCCACAACAGACAAGGCCCGGAGGGAATTCCCTCCGGGCCCGCGCCAGGGTGCCGGTTTCAGCCGCCGCCGTACATGCGGCGCATCGCGAAGTCGACCATCTGCTCGACCGCCTTGGCGTCGAACACGATCCGGTGCTCGCCCTCCATGTCCAGGACGAAGCCGTAGCCGGTGGGCAGCAGGTCGATCACCTCGGCGCCGGTGATGACGAAGTACTTGGACTCCTTGCCCGCGTACCGGCGCAGCTCCTTCAGCGAGGTGAACATCGGGATCACCGGCTGCTGGGTGTTGTGCAGCGCGAGGAAGCCGGGGGTGTCGCCGCGCGGGCAGTACACCTTGGAGGTGGCGAAGATCTGCTGGAAGTCCTCGGCGGCCATCTGCCCGGTGGTGAAGGCGCGCACCGCGTCCGCGAGCGAGGGCGGGGACGGCTCCGGATAGAGCGGCGGCTGCTGGCCGTACCCGCCGACACCGCCCGGCATCTGCTGCTGCGGCGGGGCGTACTGCTGCTGAGCGCCCACGTTCTGGTCGTAGCCGTACATGGGGAGAAGCGTACCGAGCCGGCCCTTCGCCCGGACGGACTACGGCACACGGACTCCGCCCGCGCGGGGGTGTTCACGGGGCGCCCGGAAGGGGCATGCACCTGGCATGTACAAGGCGGCCGCCGCGCCGCTTGAGACGCGTCACAGATGCCCGGATCGGGGTTGCGTCTTATTACCGACGGGTAGCATCATCGTAGCTACTTGTTGGTACGTGAACTAGGTGCGAGGAGTCAGTGCCTCGCCGATCCCTCTACGGAGCCGTCGCCATGGGGCACTACAAGTCGAATCTCCGCGACATCGAGTTCAACCTCTTCGAAGTACTCGGGCGCGACAAGGTGTACGGCACCGGCCCGTTCGAGGAGATGGACGTCGACACCGCCAAGAGCATCCTGGAGGAGATGACCCGCCTCTCGGAGAACGAGCTGGCCGAGTCCTTCGCCGACGCCGACCGCAACCCGCCGGTCTTCGACCCGGAGACCAACACCGCGCCGGTCCCGGCGTCCTTCAAGAAGAGCTACCAGGCCTTCATGGACTCCGAGTACTGGCGGCTCGGCCTGCCCGAGGAGATCGGCGGCAGCACCTCGCCGCGCTCCCTGATCTGGGCCTACGCCGAGCTGATCCTGGGCGCCAACCCGGCCGTGTGGATGTACTCCTCGGGCCCCGCGTTCGCCGGCATCCTCTTCGAGGAGGGCAACGAGGTCCAGAAGCACATCGCGAAGATCGCCGTCGAGAAGCAGTGGGGCTCCACCATGGTCCTCACCGAGCCCGACGCGGGCTCCGACGTGGGCGCCGGCCGCACCAAGGCGATCCAGCAGGAGGACGGCTCCTGGCACATCGAGGGCGTGAAGCGCTTCATCACCTCCGGTGAGCACGACATGTCGGAGAACATCCTCCACTACGTGCTCGCGCGCCCCGAGGGCGCCGGCCCCGGCACCAAGGGCCTGTCCCTCTTCCTCGTGCCGAAGTACCTGTTCGACTTCGAGAGCGGCGAGCTGGGCGAGCGCAACGGCGTCTACGCCACCAACGTCGAGCACAAGATGGGCCTGAAGGCCTCCAACACGTGCGAGATGACCTTCGGCGACAAGCACCCCGCCAAGGGCTGGCTGATCGGCGACAAGCACGACGGCATCCGCCAGATGTTCCGCATCATCGAGTTCGCCCGCATGATGGTCGGCACGAAGGCGATCTCCACGCTGTCCACCGGCTACCTGAACGCGCTGGAGTACGCCAAGGAGCGCGTCCAGGGCCCCGACCTGGCGAACTTCATGGACAAGACCGCGCCCAAGGTCACCATCACCCACCACCCCGACGTGCGCCGCTCGCTGATGACGCAGAAGGCGTACGCGGAGGGCATGCGCGCCCTGGTGCTGTACACCGCCTCGGTCCAGGACGCCATCCAGGTCAAGGAGACGAACGGCGAGGACGCCTCCGCCGAGCACGCGCTGAACGACCTGCTGCTGCCGATCGTCAAGGGCTACGGCTCCGAGAAGGGCTACGAGCAGCTGGCCCAGTCGCTGCAGACCTTCGGCGGCTCCGGCTTCCTGCAGGAGTACCCGATCGAGCAGTACATCCGGGACTCCAAGATCGACACCCTGTACGAGGGCACCACGGCGATCCAGGGCCAGGACTTCTTCTTCCGGAAGATCGTCCGCAACCAGGGCGCCGCGCTGAACTCCCTCGCCGAGGACATCAAGAAGTTCCTGGCGCTCGGCACCGGCGGCGAGGAGCTGGCCGGCGCCCGCGAGCAGCTCGCCAAGGCGGCCGTGGAGCTGGAGGCGATCGTCGGCCTGATGCTGACCGACCTGGCCGCCACCGAGCAGGACACCAAGAACATCTACAAGGTCGGCCTGAACACCACCCGCCTGCTCATGGCCTCCGGTGACGTGGTCGTCGGCTACCTCCTGCTCAAGGGCGCCGCGGTCGCCGCCGAGAAGCTGGCCACCGCCTCGGCGAAGGACAAGGCCTTCTACACCGGCAAGATCGCCGCGGCGAAGTTCTTCGCGGCGAACGTCCTGCCGGGCGTCACCCTCGCCCGCAAGGTCGCCGGCAACGTGGAACTCGACCTGATGGAACTGGACGAGGCCGCCTTCTAGCCCCGACGTTCCGGACGTCCCCGCCGAATCCACGCACGGGCCCGCTCTCTTTCCGGGAGCGGGCCCGTGCACGTCGTTAAGGTGAATCCCATGAGCGCACCAGCCCGCTTCGACCGCGGCCACACCGACGACCTGATGTCCTTCCTGGCGGCGAGCCCGTCGCCGTACCACGCCGTGGCGAACACCGCCGAGCGGCTGGAGAAGGCGGGCTTCCGGCAGGTGGCGGAGACGGACGCCTGGGACGGGACGCACGGCGGCAAGTACGTGCTGCGCGGCGGCGCGATCGTGGCCTGGTACGTGCCCGAGGGCGCCGAGGCGCACACCCCCTTCCACATCATCGGCGCGCACACCGACTCCCCGAGCCTGAGGGTCAAGCCGCGCCCGGACAGCGGGGCGCACGGCTGGCGTCAGGTCGCCGTGGAGATCTACGGCGGCCCGCTGCTCAACTCCTGGCTGGACCGGGACCTCGGCCTGGCCGGCCGGCTGACCCTGCGCGACGGCACCTCCGTCCTGGTCAACGTGGACCGGCCGCTGCTGCGGGTGCCGCAGCTCGCCATCCACCTGGACCGCTCGGTCGGCTCCGAGGGGCTCAAGCTCGACAAGCAGCGGCACCTGCAGCCGGTGTGGGGCCTCGGCGACCAGGTGCGCGACGGCGACCTCATCGCCTTCCTGGAGCAGGAGGCCGGACTGACCGCCGGCTCGGTGACCGGCTGGGACCTGATGACCCATCCGGTGGAGCCGCCCGCCTACCTCGGCCGGGACCGGGAGCTGGTCGCCGGCCCGCGCATGGACAACCTGCTGTCCGTGCACGCCGGTGCCGCCGCCCTCACCGCCGTCGCGGCCTCCGGCGCCCCGCTCAGCCGCATCCCGGTGCTGGCCGCCTTCGACCACGAGGAGAACGGCTCCCAGTCGGACACCGGCGCGGACGGCCCGCTGCTCGGCTCCGTGCTGGAGCGCTCGGTGCTCGCGCGTGGCGGGACGTTCGAGGACCGGGCCCGCGCCTTCGCCGCCTCGGTCTGCCTGTCCTCCGACACCGGTCACGCCGTGCACCCCAACTACGCCGAGCGGCACGACCCGACGCACCACCCGCGGGTCAACGGCGGTCCCCTCCTCAAGGTCAACGTCAACAACCGCTACGCGACCGACGGTTCGGGCCGCGCGGTGTTCGCCGCGGCCTGCGAGAAGGCGGGCGTGCCCTTCCAGAGCTTCGTGTCGAACAACTCCATGCCGTGCGGCACCACCATCGGCCCGATCACCGCCGCCCGGCACGGCATCCGCACGGTCGACATCGGCGTGGCGATCCTGTCCATGCACAGCGTCCGCGAACTGTGCGGCGCCGACGACCCGTTCCTCCTCGCGAACGCCCTGACGGCCTTCCTGGAGGGCTAGCCCGGACCCCGCCGGGTACCCGGACGACACCGGAGATTCCGGAACCGGAAGGGGAGGCGAGGTCTCATGGGTCTCGGCGGATGCATCATCCTCATCGGCGTGGGGGCCATTCTGACGTTCGCGACCGACTGGCACATGAAGGGCGTCAACGTCACCGTCGTCGGCCTGATCCTGATGGCCGTCGGCCTGATCGGCGTCGCGACGTTCAGCGGCATAGCCCGCCGCCGCCGCGTGGTCGTCCCGCCGACGACACCGGTGGTGGAGGAGGAGCCCCACCATCACCACCACCGCGTCGACGGCTACAGCGACGGCTACGGCATCTGACGCGCCGTCCGCCTACTGCTCGTCCATGCCCGCCAGGACGAGCGGCAGACGGTCCGTCCCGCCCGCGGTGAGGCGCAGCGGGACACCCCAGTCCTGCTGGTGCACATGGCAGGCGGGGTACTCGTTGGCAGGGTCGTCGTCACAGCTGGCGGCCATCGCGGAGACGTGCAGGACGCCCTCGGTGACGGCGGGGTTCAGTTCCAGCTCGCGGGACAGGTCCGTGTCCGCCCCTTCGCCCTTGAGCAGCAGTTCGGGCGGGGTGGCGGAGACCAGCAGGCGGGTCGAGGGGCCGTAACGGGTGTCGAGCTTCTGGCCGGCCGGGGCCTGGAAGACCACGTCCAGGCGGAGGCGGCCGGGGGCGACCTCGGTGGCCGCCCGCCGGGTGCGGTGGGCGACCGACTCCACGCGCACCGCCTCCTCGGGCAGCCGCAGCCGGGTCAGCCGGTGCCGGGCCGACTCCACCACCACGATGTCCTCGCCGACGAGGACGGCGTCGCTGGGCTCGCGCAGATCGGTGGCGAGCGTGGTGACCTCGCCGGTGGCGGGGTCGTAGCGGCGCAGGGCGTGGTTGTAGGTGTCGGCGACGGCGACCGAGCCGTCCGGCAGCGCGGTGACGCCCAGCGGGTGCTGGAAGAGCGCCTGGCCGGCGGCGCCGTCCCGGTGGCCGAAGTCGAACAGCCCGGTGCCCACGGCGGTGTGCACGTGCCCGTCGGTGTCCACCCAGCGCAGGGCGCTGGTCTCGGAGTCGGCGAGCCACAGCCGGTCGGCGGTGGCCGCGAGGCCGGAGGGCTGGGCGAACCAGGCCTCGGCGCCGGGACCGTCCACCAGGCCCTCGTTGGTGGTGCCGGCCGCCACGGCCACCGTCCCGGCGTCCGGGTCGTAGGTCCACAGCTGGTGGACGCCCGCCATCGCGATCCACACCCTGCCGCCGAAGACCGCCACGTCCCACGGGGAGGAGAGGTCCACCTCGCGGGCCGGGCCGGAGGTGGCCGAGCCCTGCCACCACTGCCTGCCGGTGCCCGCCAGGGTGGTCACCTCGCCGGTGGCGAGGTCCAGGCGGCGCAGGGCGTGGTTCACGGTGTCGGCGACCACCACCGCGCCGTCGTCCAGCAGGGCGAGGCCCTGCGGCTCGTTGAAGGACGCCTGGTCCGGGCCGCCGTCGGCGAAGCCGCGCGTGCCGGTGCCGAGCCGCCGCACGACCGTCTCGGCGTCCTCGGCCAGCTCCACCAGCTGGTGCCGGGTGGTGTCGCTGACCAGGAGGTTCCCCGACGGCAGCAGCAGCGCCTTGCCGGGGAAGCGCAGCGTCGTCGGCTCGGGCTCCGGCGGCACGTAGGGGCCGTCGCCGCGGCGCAGGGTGCCCTTCGCCTCGTGCTCGGCCTCCAGCTCCTCCACCAGCCGCTCGATGGCGTGCGCGTGGCCCTCACCGGCGTGCTGGGCGACGACGTAGCCCTCGGGGTCGATCACCACGAGGGTGGGCCAGGCGCGCACCGCGTACTGCTTCCAGGTGGCCAGCTCCGGGTCGTCCAGGACCGGGTGCGCCACGCCGTAGCGCTCGACGGCGTCCACGACCGCCTGGTGGTCGGCCTCGTGCACGAACTTCGGCGAGTGCACCCCGATCACCACGAGCGTGTCCCGGTGCTTCTCCTCCAGCTCGCGCAGCTCGTCCAGGACGTGCAGGCAGTTGATGCAGCAGAAGGTCCAGAAGTCCAGGACGACGATGCGTCCGCGCAGGTCGGCAAGGGTGTACTGCTGGTCTCCCGTGTTCAGCCAGCCGCCCTTGCCGATCAGCTCGGGGGCGCGTACTCGGGCGCGTCGGGGTGCGGAGTCGGTCATGGATCCAGGGTGCCACCTCACGCCGACGGGCGTTCCGGCGCCTGTGGACAACCCTCCCGGTGTGGCCCGGCTGTGGAGGAGAGCCGGGTCCGGTCAGTCCTGGTGGACCACGTTCCGGCCGGGGCCGCCGGAGAGGGTGTCGCGGCCCGGGCCGCCGTAGAGCCGGTCGTTCCCGCTGTTGCCGTAGAGCCGGTCGTCGCCGCCGTTGCCGTACAGGACGTCGTCGCCCCTGCCGCCGTACAGCTCGTCGGCGCCCGCGCCGCCGGTGATCGTGTCCCTGCCGTCGTCGCCGGACAGGGACTGGGAGCCGGCGCCGCCGTGCAGCGTGTCGTCGCCTTTGCCGCCCTGCGCGATGTTGCCGCCGCCGGAGGCGTTGATCGTGTCGTTGCCGTCGCCGCCCCAGGCCAGCCCCTCCTTGCCGACCGTGATCGTGTCGTTGCCCGCGTCGCCCGAGACGTAGGCGCCGTCGAGGCGGCCCGAGTCGGCCGCCCTGTCGTCGCCGGCGCCCAGCGAGATCCGGGCGTAGGAGTAGACCTGGTCGGTGGCGTTCTTGTAGCTGACGGTGTCGCCGCGGTCGCCGAGGTCCATGACCAGGGCCGGGTACGGGTCCTGGCTGTCCACGAGGGTGACCGTGCAGGAGACCCTGGTGCGGTCGGCGGCGACGGGGTGGCGGCAGCCGTGGCCCGCCTCGACCGGCACCACGTCGTCGATGAGGTAGGTGATGCCCGTGCGGTCGGCGGTGGGCGAGGCGGTGACGGCAGCCTTGTTGGCCTGGCCGGCGGCGGCCTGGTAGGTGAGCTGCCAGTCGTAACCGTTGACCTCGGCGGTGGCCGGCGCCGTGGCGGCACCGGCCGGACCGGCCAGGGCGAGCGGTACGGCCAGCGCCGTGCCGAGGACGAGGGCCGTCGCCGAGGCGGCGCGGAGCACCCGGCGGCGGGCGGGACGAGCGAGCATGGCAAACCTCCGAGAGGACGTGCGCGAGCGTGCGCCTTACGCACCCTCCGACTCGGGTCGCTCCCATTCGGTTGGGCAACTACCGTGATACAGCGCAGAGTTCACCGGCCCGCTGCCCCGCCGCCGGGTGGATTCCACCGTCCGGTCAGCCGAGGGCGTGGCCCGTGGTGGCGTCCACGTGCCGCGGCACCTGTGGCGAGGAGCGGCTGGACGTGGTGGCGGCGCGCAGCGGCCTGGGCACGGCGGCCAATCTGCGCGCCCGGCTGCGCCGGGAGACGGGGCTCAGCCCGTCGGCGTACCGCAAGCGGTTCGGCGGGGTGCCGGGTGCGGGGGCCGCGCCCGTATGACGGGTTTGTGACGATCACCCGGCCGCGGGGAAACATGCTCCCCATGAGATTCCTCGTACGCGACCGGATCCTCGGCATCGGTGACGACTGGTGGATCGAGGACGAGCACGGCCGGAAGGTCTACCTCGTCGACGGCAAGGCCATGCGGCTGCGGGACACCTTCGAGCTGAAGGACGCAGCGGGGCGGGTCCTGATCGACATCCACCAGAAGATGTTCGCGCTGCGCGACACCATGGTGATCGAACGGGACGGGGAGGTCCTGGCCCGGATCCGGCGCAAGCGGCTGTCCCTGCTGCGCAACCACTACCGGGTCGCCCTGGTGGACGGCACCGAGCTGGACGTCAGCGGCAGGATCCTGGACCGCGAGTTCGCCGTCGAGTACGACGGCGAACTCCTCGCGGTGATCTCCCGCCGCCGGCTGACCGTCCGCGACACCTACGGCGTGGACGTCGTCCGCGAGGACGCCGATCCCGCGCTGCTGATCGCGGTGGCCGTGTGCGTGATCCACCTCGCCGAGAAGGAGCGCGAGGAGGACTGACCCCCGGCCTCCGGGAGACTCAGCCCCGGTGCCGGGGCGGCTCCAGGCCCAGGACGCGGTCCTTCAGCGCCGGGAACTGCTCGCGGGTCGCGGCCGGCTTCGCCGGGTCGATGTCGACCGTGAGGACCTCCTCGCCGGAGCCGGCCTCCGCGAGCACCTCGCCCCACGGATCCACCACGATCGAGTGGCCCGCCTGGGGAACCCCGGCGTGCGTCCCGGCCGTTCCGCACGCGAGCACGAACGCCTGGTTCTCCACCGCCCGCGCCCGGGCCAGCAGCGTCCAGTGCGCCCGCCGCCGCTCGGGCCAGCCCGCCGGGATCACCAGCGTCTCGGCACCGGCGTCGACCAGGGCGCGGAAGAGTTCGGGGAACCGGAGGTCGTAGCAGGTGGCCACGCCGAGCGTGGTGTCCGGCAGCCGGACCGTCACCAGTTCCCGGCCCGCGCCCATCAGCACGGCCTCGCCCTTGTCGAAGCCGAAGCGGTGGACCTTGCGGTAGGCCGCGGCGAGTTCACCGGAGGGGGAGAAGACGAGCGAGGTGTTGTAGAGGGTGCCCTCGGGGTCGCGCTCGGGGATGGAGCCCGCGTGCAGCCACACCCCCGCGTCGCCCGCCGCCTCGGCCATCACCTCGTAGGTGGGCCCTTCCAGCGGCTCGGCCTCGCGGCCGAACTCCTCGTAGGCGAAGGCACCGGTGGTCCACAGCTCCGGCAGGACGACGAGGTCGGCGCCGCTCTGCTCGCGCACCAGCGCGGCCAGGCGCTGCCGCCGGGAGCCGACCGGTTCCCGCTCGTCCACGGCTGCTTGGATCAGCGAGGCGCGCACACTACCACCGTCCTGGGATTCGAGTCGTCCATACGGGCCTACGATCGTCACACGAAAGCACTGCCGGGGTGCCTTGCCGCAGCGTAACTTAGCGTCTCAAGACACCCGCCGAAGTGCAGCCGCCGCCCGCCGGCAACGCCGCCGCAAAACCGCCCGTGTACCGACCGCCGAGGGGTCCCGTTCCGTGAGTCTGCATCCCACTCTCCAGCCCTACGCCGACGCCTGGACGCACTCCATCGAAGCGATATCCGAGATGGCGCAGTCACTCGTCGAGGGCGAGTGGAACCGGCGGACCCCGTGCCCCGGCTGGTCGGTGCGGGACATCGTGTCGCACGTCATCGGCATGGACTGCGAGATGCTCGGCGACCCGCGCCCCATCCACGCCCTGCCGCGCGACCTCTTCCACGTCGCCACCGAGCACCAGCGCTACATGGAGATGCAGGTCGACGTCCGCCGGCACCACACCGCGCCGGAGATGACGGCCGAGCTGGAGTACACGGTCATCCGCCGCAACCGCCAGCTGCGCAACGAGTCGCGGGAGCCCGGCACCCTGGTGCGCGGCCCGCTCGGCAAGGAGATCACCCTGGAGCACGCCTACCGCATGCGGGCGTTCGACGTGTGGGTGCACGAGCAGGACCTGCGCACGGCCCTCGGCCGCCCCGGCAACCTGGACTCGCCGGGCGCGTACGTCACCCGGGACGTACTGCTGGAGGCGCTGCCCAAGGTCGTCGCGCGGGACGCGAACGCCCCGCGCAGCTCGGCGATCGTGTTCGACGTGCACGGCCCGGTCGAGTTCCTGCGCACCGTCCGCGTCGACATCCAGGGCCGCGGCACCCTGGAGACCGTCCCCGCCCTCGGCCCGGCCGCCACCCTCACCCTCGACTGGGAGACCTACGTCCGCCTGGCCTGCGGCCGGGTCTCCCCCGAGGCGGCGGCGGACCGGGTGAAGACGGAGGGCGACCAGGAGCTGGCGGCGGCCATCCTGCGCCACTTCGCGGTCACGCCGTAGTCCCGGCCGCGGGAGGGTCCGCTCCCGCCCTGCGGCTACGCGGGAACGTGCACCGTCTCTATCCGGCTGGAGATCAGCCGCTCCCGCTCCCGCCGGGCCGCCCGCCCCCGCAGCCTGAGGATCTGGCTCACGCCGAGCGCCTGGAGCACGAACACGGAGCAGAACGCGACGGTGTAGTCGTCCCCGGTCGCGTCCAGCAGCACGCCGATCGCCAGCAGCGTCGTCATGGAGGCGATGAAACCGCCCATGTTGGTGATGCCGGACGCCGTGCCCTGCCGCTCGGGCGGATTGGCGGGCCGGGCGAAGTCGAAGCCGAGCATGGAGGCCGGCCCGCACGCGCCGAGCACCACGCACAGCACGAGCAGCAGCCACATCGGAGCGTGCCGCCCGGGGTAGGCCAGCGTCGCCGCCCACAGCAGCGCGGTCGCGCCCACCGTGCCCAGCGCCAGCGGCAGCCGCGCCGCGTGGTGCCGGGCGACGATCTGGCCGTAGACCAGGCCGATCGCCATGTTGGACAGCACGACGAGGGTGAGCAGTTCGCCGGCCGTGGCGCGGCTGAGCCCCTGTGCCTCGACGAGGAACGGCAGCCCCCACAGCAGCAGGAACACCATCGCCGGGAACTGGGTGGTGAAGTGCACCCACAGGCCGAGCCGGGTGCCCGGCTCCCGCCAGGCCGCGGCGATCTGCCCGCGGACGTAGGCGGCGCCCCGGTGCGCGGACGGCTCCGGCTCCATCCCCTCGGGGTGGTCCTTCAGGAACAGCAGGGTCAGCACCAGGACGACCGCGCCCGCCAGCGCGCTGCCCGCGAACGCCGGGGTCCAGCCGATGCCGTGCAGCAGCCGGGCCAGGACCAGGGTGGAGACCAGGTTGCCCGCCATGCCGACCAGCCCCGCGAGCTGCGCCACCATCGGACCGCGCCGGGCCGGGAACCAGCGGGTGCCGAGCCGCAGCACGCTGATGAAGGTCATCGCGTCGCCACAGCCCAGCAGGGCCCGGGAGGCGAGCGCGGCGCCGTAGGTCGGGGAGAAGGCGAAGCCCAGCTGTCCGGCGGTGAACAGCAGTGCGCCGATACTCAGCACCTTCTTGGTGCCGAGCCGGTCGACCAGCAGGCCGACGGGTATCTGCATGCCGGCGTAGACCAGCAGCTGGAGTATGGAGAAGGTGGACAGGGCGGAGGCGCCCACGTGGAAGCGGTCGGCCGCGTCGAGCCCGGCCACGCCCAGCGACGTACGGAAGATGACGGCCACGAAGTAGACCGCCACGCCTATGGACCAGACGACGACGGCCCGGCGCCCGCCGGGGGGATCGCCGGGCAGGGTGACGTCGCGCGCCGGGATGCTCATCGGACCTCACCCCGCGCGAGGTTCGAGAACCAGCTCACATGCCGGTGCACGACCCCGACGGCCGCCTCCGCGTCCCCTGCGCGCAGCGCGTTCAGGATCTCCTCGTGCTCGGCGAGCGTCTTGGCGATCCGGTCGGGGTGGGAGTGCATGACGGCGACACCCATCCGCAGCTGGCGGTCGCGCAGCTGGTCGTAGAGCCGGGAGAGGATCTCGTTGCCCCCGCTGCGCACGATCTCGGCGTGGAAGGAGCGGTCGGTGACCGCGGCGGCGGCCAGGTCACCGGCGGCGGCCTGCTCCTTCTGCCGCTCAAGCAGCTCGGTCAGCCGGCCCAGCAGGCCCGGCGGGGCGGGCACGGCCTTGCGGGCGGCGTGCTCCTCGACCAGCAGCCGGGTCTCCACCACGTCCGCGATCTCCTGCGCGGAGACCGGCAGGACGAGGGCGCCCTTCTTCGGGTAGAGGCGGATCAGGCCCTCCACCTCCAGCCGCAGCAGCGCCTCCCGGACGGGTGTGCGCGAGACCCCGACGGCCTCGGCCAGCTCGCCCTCGGTGAGCAGGGTGCCGCCCTCGTAGCGGCGGTCGAGCACGCCCTGCTTGACGTGGGCGTACACGCGGTCGGCGGCGGGTGGCTGTTTGAGGGACTGGGACGCGGAATGCTCGACGGCCGTTCTCATGCCGACAGGATAGATACAACACGTACGCAAGCGGTGGACCGTCCATCATGCGGACCCCCACGGCCTGGAACCGCTCCTCTCCCGGCAACCGCACAACCTTCTGTGCTACTTACGTGTCACACACACGCGGCCCTTCCATGCACCCACCTCAACTCGGCCGCACATCAGGGGCATTCAACACATTCGAGGTACATCAGTTGATTACCGGCATTATGGGCACCAGTCTCCGCAGGGCCGCCGTCGTCACCGTCACCGCCGGCGCGCTGGCCACCACCGGCGCCCTCACCGCGGCGCCCGCGCAGGCCGTCACCGCGCCGTCGATCGTGGCCAAGGGCGGGTACCTCATGAACAACGCCAACGGCTCGACGCTGTACGGCAAGAAGGCGGACACCCGGCTCGCCACCGGCTCCACCACCAAGATCATGACCGCCAAGGTCGTGCTCGCCCAGTCGAACCTCAACCTCGACGCCAAGGTCACGATCCAGAAGGCGTACAGCGACTACGTCGTCAAGAACAACGCCTCCCAGGCCCACCTCATCGTCGGCGACCAGGTGACCGTCCGGCAGCTGCTGTACGGCCTGATGCTGCCGTCCGGCTGTGACGCCGCCTACGCGCTCGCCGACAAGTACGGCTCCGGCTCGACCCGGGACGCGCGCGTGAAGAACTTCATCGGCAAGATGAACACCGCCGCCAAGAACCTGGGCCTGAAGAACACCCACTTCGACTCCTTCGACGGCATCGGCAACGGCAACAACTACTCGACGCCGCGCGACCTGACGAAGATCGCCAGCAGCGCGATGAAGAACGCCACGTTCCGCACGATCGTCAAGACCAAGACGTACACCGCCAAGACCCGCACCAAGTCGGGCGGCACCCGCACGATGGCCCCCTGGAAGAACACCAACGGGCTGCTCAGCAGCTACAGCGGGACCATCGGCGTGAAGACCGGCTCCGGCCCGGAGGCCAAGTACTGCCTGGTCTTCGCCGCGACCCGGAACAACAAGACGGTCATCGGCACGGTCCTCGCCTCCACCTCCATCCCCAACCGCGAGGCGGACGCGAAGAAGCTGCTCAACTACGGCTTCGCCCGCCTGGGCTGACACCCAGTCGTCCCCGAAGGGGGCCCGTCGCCTGCCGCGACGGGCCCCTTTCCGTTGCGTCCGGTTCCCCGATGACACACATGGTGCTAGCGTCATTGGCACCATGCTGCTGCGTCTGGACACGTCCGACACCCGCCCGCTGCACGAACAGGTCGCCGCGGCGGTCCGGCGGGCCATCGCCGAGGGCGAGTGCCGCGCGGGCGACCGGCTGCCCTCCGCCCGGGACCTCTCCGCGGCCCTGGACATCAACGTCAACACCGTGCTGCGCGGACTGCGCGAGCTGCGGGACGAGGGCCTGCTGGAGTTCCGGCGCGGCCGGGGCATCACGGTCGCCGAGGGTGCGACGCGCCGCTCCGGCCTCCAGATCAGGGTGCGCGAGCTGGTCGCGGAGGCGTCCCGGCTGGGCTACAGCCGGACCGATGTCATCGACATGATCCGGGGGTCGACATGACGGGCGGGAAGACCGGGCCGGCACCCGGGGGCCGTACCGCGCGGTG
>NZ_JACBWZ010000130.1 GCF_013870595.1 Streptomyces sp. WELS2
CGGACCGGTGCGCCGCGGACGATCGGCGGGGTGCCGGTGACGGGGCTGCGGCTGGACGTGTGGCGGGCCACCACCGACAACGACGACGGCGCCGCCTGGCAGGCCGACCTGCGCTACGGGCTGCTGTGGCGGAAGCTGGGCCTGCACCGGATGCGGCACCGCCTGGACGCGGTGGAGGCGGGCGAGGACGCCCTGACGGTCCGCACCCGGGTGGCGCCGGCCGCCCGGGAGGCGGGGCTCGCGACGGTGTACCGGTGGACGTCGGACGGCGACCGGCTCCGGCTGACGGTGTCCACCGTCCCGGAGGGCGACTGGACCGTCCCGCTGCCCCGCCTCGGCATCCGCTTCGGCCTGCGGGCCGCCGACCGGGTGCGGTGGTACGGCGGCGGACCGGGCGAGGCATATCCGGACACCCGGGCGGCGGCGCTGACCGGCCGCTGGGAGGCGGCCGTGGACGACCTCCAGACGCCGTACGTCCGCCCGCAGGAGAACGGCGCCCGGATCGACGTACGCTGGGCGGAGCTGGGCGGCCTGCGGATCGAGGGCGACCCGGCGTTCTTCCTGACCGCCCGCCGCTGGACCACCGAGCAGCTGGACGCCGCCGCCCACCGCACCGACCTGGTGCCCGGCGACACGGTCTGGGTGAACCTCGACCACGGCCAGCACGGCATCGGCTCGCAGTCCTGCGGCCCGGCCCCGCTGCCCCGCTACCACCTGCGGGCGGAGCCGGCGGAATTCTCTCTCGTCTTCTCCGCGATCGACGACGTTTCCCCAACCCCCCTTTAATTCACGGCTAGTTGACGTGACCATGGGTCGCATGCGACCCATGGGACGACTCCTCGGCACCCTCGCCGCCGGCCTGCTGGCCGTGTCCGGGCTCACCGCCTCCTCCGGCACGGCACAGGCCGCCGGTTCCGGCACCCTCAGTGTGCTGACGTACAACGTGGCCGGACTGCCGGAGGGCCTCAGCTCCAGCCATCCGGCCGCCAACACCCCGCTGATCTCGCCCAGGCTGGCGGACTACGGCATCGTCAACGTCCAGGAGGACTTCAACTACCACGCGGCGCTCTACGCGGGCGACCACCACCCCTACCGCACGGCCACGAGCGGCGGCGCGGGCTTCGGCGACGGCCTCAACACCCTGTCCGCCTATCCGCTGGAGGACTTCGAGCGGGTGAGGTGGAACGACTGCACCGGCACCAACTGCCTCACCCCCAAGGGCTTCAGCCTGGCCCGGGTACGGCTCGCCGAGGGCGTGTACGTCGACCTGTACAACCTGCACCCCAACGCCGACGACAGCGCCGACGCCCTGGCCGCCCGGCGGGCCAACATCGCGCAGCTGTCGGCCTTCATCCGGGCCAACTCGGCGGGCAACGCGGTGATCGTGATGGGCGACACCAACACCCGCTACACCCGCGCCGGCGACAACATCCGCACGCTCGTCGAGGAGAACGGCCTGACCGACGCCTGGGTACGGCTGGTCAAGGGCGGTACGGCCCCCGCGCAGGGCGCCGACCCGCTGCTGTGCCCGGCGTCCGCGCCGCCCGACGACTGCGAGGTGGTCGACAAGGTGCTCTACCGCGGCGGCCCCCTGCTCTCCCTGACCGCGACGCGCTACCACGACGAGTGGGCGAAGTTCCTGGACCCGGCCGGCGGCAACCTCTCCGACCACTTCCCGCACACCGTCGACTTCACCTACACACCGAACCCCGGGCTGCGCGCGAGCGACTTCTTCGGCGGCCCGCACGGCACGGCCTTCAACGACGCCGACGACCTGCCGGCCACGCCCGCCCCGCGCACCCTCACCCTGCGCGGCGACGCCCGCCTGGACGCCGTCTCCCTCACCCACGACGGCGGCACGGTCCTCGGCCACGGCGGCACCGGCGGCACGGCCGCCTCGCTCACCCTGGCCGCCGGGGAACACCTCACCTCCGTACGCCTGACCGAGGGCCAGAAGGACGGCCGTACCCGGATCTTCTCGGCCGCCTTCACCACCGACCGGGGCCGCACGCTCTCGGCGGGCACGCCGACCGCCGACGGCACCACCCTCACCGCCCCGGCCGGCTGGCGGATCGTCGGGTTCACCGGCCGCTCCGGCGACGAGATCGACAAGCTGGGGGTGCTGTACGCGCCGATCACCTGATGCGCCGCTTTCCTAGATGCCCTAGGCTGCACCCTAGGAATTCAAGGGAGGTGGCCGTGGTCCGGGCGGGACTCACCGTCGAGCGGCTGGTGGAGGCGGCGGCGGAGCTGGCGGACGAGGCGGGGTTCGACCGTCTCAGCGTCTCGGCGCTGGCCCGCCGCTTCGGCGTCAAGGACGCGAGCCTGTACTCGCACGTGCGCAACCTCCAGGACCTGCGCACCCGGCTCGCGCTGTACGCGGGCGGCGAGCTGATCGACCGGATCGCGGCGGCCGTCGCCGGCCGGGCGGGCAAGGAGGCGCTGACGGCGTTCGCCGGCGCCTACCGGGACTACGCCCTGGAGCACCCCGGCCGGTACGCGGCCACCCAGATCCGGATCGACCAGGCCCTGATCGCGGACTCCGCCGAGATGCGCCGCACCGCCGAGATCACCTACGGCATGCTGCGCGGCTACGGCCTCGGTGAACCGGACCTGACGGACGCGGTGCGCCTGCTGCGCAGCACGTTCCACGGCTACTGCGTCCTGGAGAGCGCGGGCGGCTTCGGCGCCGACCGCGACGTACGGGCCTCCTGGGACAAGGCGGTCGACGCCCTGCACCTGGCCCTCACCCACTGGCCCCGGGAAGGGAAGAGCGATGACTGACACGCCCTGCCACGACATCACGGGCCACGGCCCGGTGCTGCTGCTCCTGCCGGGCGGGGCCGGGCACCCGATGGGTCTCGGGCCGCTCACCGAGCGGCTGGCCGCCCGGTTCACCGTGGTCACCTACGACCCGCTGGGCCTCGCGCACGGCCGGCTCGGCCTGCCGGTCGCCGAACAGCGGGTCGCGGACTGGAGCGAGGGCGCGCGGCGGGTTCTGGACGCGGTGGCGCCGGCGGGCGAGCCGGCGTATGTGTTCGGCACCAGCTCGGGCGGCATCGCGGCCCTGGACCTGCTCGCCCGCCACCCGGAGCGGGCGGCGCACGTGGTCGCGCACGAGCCGCCGTGTGTGACGGTCCTGCCGGACGGGGCCGAGCGGCGGACGGAGCTGATCGAGCAGCTGGACGGGCCGCAGCGGCCGCCCGCCGAGGGCGAGTCGGCGACCCCGATGGGCGTCTTCCTCGCCCGCGTCCTGCGCCCGTTCACCGCCTACGCGCCCGCCTCCGCCCCGCCCCCGGGCCGGCTCACCCTCGCCGCCGGCACCGACTCGCGCGGTCAGCTCCTGCACCGCACGGCCGAAGCCCTCGCCGCACGGCTGGGCAGCGCCTTCGCCGAGTTCCCGGGCGGGCACCTCGGCACGCTGGATCACCCGGTGGAGTTCGCGGACCGGCTCGCCGAGACGCTGCGGTCGAACGCCCGGACGTCGGCGTAGGAGGGGATCGGGCCGCCCGGGGCGCGTCCGGCCACGATGTCGGCCACCGCGTCCACGGCCGCTCCCAGCGCCCTGCGGTACAGCAGCGAACCGAGGCTGATCCGGCGCACACCGAGGTCGGCGAGGCGGGCGAGCGGGGGTCCGGCGGGCGAGTAGAGGACGTTGAGGGGGACCTCGGTGTGCCGGACGAGGGCGGCGATGCGCTCCGGGCCGGTCACACCGGGCACGAACACCCCGTCGGCGCCCGCCGCCTGGTAGGCGTCGAGGCGGCGCAGGGTGTCCCGCTCGTCGCCGTCGCCCGACCAGTGGGTGTCGGTGCGGGCATTGACGAACATCCCCGGCACGGCCGCCTTCACCGCCGCGATCTTCGCCGCGTGCCGGGCGGCCGGGCCGAGACCGTCCTCCAGGTTGATGCCGACGGCCCCGACGGCCCACAACTCGGCGGCCAGCCGGGCGACTTCGTCCGGGTCGTCGCTGAATCCCGCCTCGGCGTCCACGGAGAGCAGGTACGGCTCGGAGCCGAGCGTCAGGGCGAGCCGGACGGTCTGCTCCCGGGTGGCGCCCGCCCCGTCGGTCAGTCCGGCGCCGGCCGCCACCGCGAGGCTGGTGGTGCCGATCGCGGGAAAGCCCCGCGCGGCGAGGGCGGCGGCCGAGGCGTGGTCCCAGGCGTTGGGCAGTAACAGCGGCTCTCCGGGGCGGTGGTGGAGGCCGGCGAAGGTGACAGGGGCGTGCTCTGTGGTCATACGTCCACGCTAGGCCCCGAACGGTTCGGCGCCCGCCGAAGCACCCGGCCCACCGGCCCGCGGGGACGGATCGCCACCCGCCGAAGCGTCCGTCCGCCCGCTCACCGGGGCGCCACCGACCACTTCGCGTCCTCGGCCGTGAACCGGAAGGCGGTGTCGGGCCCGCCGGGCCAGCTCACCCGCACCTCGCGCCCGTCCTCCCCCACCGCCACGGACACCAGCCCGGAGAGCGGCCGCGGTTCCGCCTCCCCGGTGAGCCGGGCGAGCGCCACGAAGAGCGCGGGACCGCCGTCCGCCCCGGTGGCCCCGGTCAGCTCCGCCGACAGGCCGTGGAACGGAACGAGTTCGGCGCTCACCCCGTCCTGGTCCGGCCAGCCCGTCACCCGGACCGGGGTCCCGGGCGCCGCGCCCGCCACCAGGTGCGCCCGCACCTCCACGGCACCGCGCACCACCACCAGGCTGGTGACGGTGGTCCCGGCGCCCACGGTGTGCCGGGAGGCGATCCAGCCCTCGCCCGTGCCGAGCGGCTCGATGCCCGTACGGCTCGGATCACCGCCGACGATCACGCTGTTGTCGTACGACGGCGCGGGCGCGGTGGCGGTGGAGTAGGCGAGCCGGGTGTAGCAGGGGTCGTACCGGGCGTCCTCGCTGCCGTGGTTGTGCAGCCGGACCAGGCCGTCCGAAGTGGTGGACTGCAACAGCCAGTTGGGGACGGGCACCGGGTGCGCCGCGTCGGCGCGTTCGGCGGGGGCCGCCTCCTCCGGTGCCGTCCACACCTCGTGGCCGGGCGGCAGCAGCAGACCCAGGAAGCCCTTGCTCGCCCAGTACGGCGAGGCGGGACCGGAGTAGCTCTGCACCAGCGAGGTGTCGGGTGCGAGCCAGCCGAGCGGCAGCAGGCCCCGCTCGTCGACCGCGCCGCCGTCCAGGAAGTACCGCAGCGCACCCGAGGCCAGGCGCCGGGTCTGCCCCGGGGGCAGCGGGGTGTGCCCGGTGAGCGCGCCCAGCCAGAGCGGGGCGGCGGTGGCGAACCGGTAGGTCTGGGAGCGGCCCTGGCGCAGCGGGGCGCCGTCGCCGCCGAACAGGCGGGCGTAGTCGGCGAGATGGCGGGAGAGCCGGCGGCCGTAGCGGTCGAGGAGGCCGGTGTCGCCCGCGAGCCAGGCGTGCAGGACCGGGTACAGGTGCAGGGCCCAGCCGTTGTAGTAGTCGAACTTGCGGCCGTCGCCGTCGGTGTACCAGCCGTCGCCCGCGTACCAGGTCTCGATCCGCTCGAGGCCCCGGTCGATCGCGGCGCGGGCCTCCTCCTCGTGGTGCCCGGTCTCCGCGAGGAAGCCGCCGACGGTGACCGGGAACAGCTCCCAGTTGCACGGCCAGGGCACGGCGGTGAGGGCGTCCGCCAGCCAGTCGGCGGTGCGCCGGCGCACCGGGCCGGCCAGCCGGTCCCACAGCACCGGCCGGGTCAGCCGCAGGGCGAGCGCGATCGAGGCGGCCTCCACCAGCGGCTGGCTCCGGTCGGTGATCCGGGGCCAGACCCGGCCGGGCCCCGTGGCGAGGCCGTCGGCGTACCGGCCGAGCGCGGTCTCGTCGCGGCGGAACGCGGCCAGCAGCAGGGTGCGGGCGTAGCCTTCGAGGCCGTCGGAGAGGCGGCCGGAGTGGCTCACGTGGTCGCCGGGGAGGTGGTAGAGGGCGCGGTCGGGGCTCGCGTACGGCTCGACGGCGGCGAGGAGCCGGTCGGCGGCGGCCTCCCAGTGGGCGCGGGTGTAGCCGGTGTACGGGCTCGACTCGCGGTCTTCGGCGGGCAGTTCGATCACGGCGGTGGCTGTCCTTCCTCGGCGGGAACCCGGAGCGCCCCGGTTCCGGTCGGGGCGCCCCGGGGGCCTATCCCATCCGTACCCTGCCCTCGGGGACCAGGTGGCGGGCGAGCAGTCCGTCGCGGACCAGGGCCGCGAAGACGGTGGCGCCGTGCACGGAGGTGTGCGTGTTGTCGCGCTTCTCGTCGTACAGGTACAGCGCCTTGGAGGCCTCGGGGCCGAGGGACTCCACCAGGGCCTTGGTCCTCGCGGTGAGGTCGATGAGCGGGACGTCCTCGGCGGCGGCGACCGAGCGGATGACGGCCGGGTGGTCGACGCCGAGGCCGTTGACGAGCAGGGCGGTGTCGTTGTTCAAGGTGCCGTCGGCGCTGAACCAGCGGCGTACGACGGGCGTGACGAGCACCGGCCGGCCGCCCCGGTCCCGGATGCCGGCGACCAGGGTCTCCAGGTTGGCGCGGTAGGTGGCCTCGTCGGTGGTCTTGTCGTTGTGGGCGAGCTGGACGAGGACGAGGTCGCCGGGGCGGATCAGCGGCTGGACGGCGGCCCACAGCCGCGGGTCCCGCAGGTAGGTGACGGTGCTCTCGCCGGAGTCGGCGTGGTTGGCGACGGCCAGCCCCTCGCGCAGGTACTGCGGGAGCTGCTGGCCCCAGCCGGAGTAGGGGTCGGCGGGCTGATCGCAGACCGTGGAGTCGCCGATGAGGAGGATGCGGCGGGTGCGGGGGAGGGCCGGGGTGACCCGGACGGCATCGAGGGCGGGCGCGGAGCCGCCGAACGCCAGGTCCAGGCCGGGGGTTCCGTCGGCGCCGGTCGGCTCGCCCTCGGGGGTGCGGACGTCGACGGTGAGGCTCCGGGTGACGTGCTCGCCGGCCGGGACGGCGGTCTCCGGCAGCAGGGTGCGGCGGGTCTCGCCGGTGACGCGGGTGGCGGAGGCCGTGGTGGCGCCCAGCCGGACGGTGACGTCGTAGGTGCCCGGCGGGACGTCGAAGTGGCAGGCGGTGGCGGTGCAGTGGCCGATGCCGGGCGGCGGTCCGGTGTGGGCGCGGGCGGGGGCCGCCGTGAGGGCCGTGCTCAAGGCGAGGACGGTCAGGGTGGCGCCGCGCAGGGCGGTGAAACGTCTCACTGAGGGGCTCCTCGTCGGTCGGCAAGGTCCGGCGGCTGGACCGTACCGCCGCTGACAAGCGCTTTCCAGATCCAGGCGGGAATTCACACAATCACCGATCCAAGCCGCGTGAAAGGCCTTTCGCGAAAACGATTCAACTGCCACCCTGCCAGTCACCCGCACACCCCGGACCTCCCGAAGGAGGCACCCCATGTCCGGATCCCCCGCCCCAGCGGTCACGCGCCGCGCCTTCGTCGCCGGCACCGCGGCCGTCGCCGGCTCGGCGGCCCTCGCCGGTCCGCTCGCCGGTACCGCCGTCGCCGCCGGCTTCGGCTGGCGCGACGACGGGACGAACTACGTCGTCGACACCGGCGCGGCCCTGGTCTTCAAGGTCTCCAAGTCCACCGGCGACCTGACCTCGCTGGTCTACAAGGGCACCGAGTACCAGGGCTACGGCGGCAAGAACTCGCACATCGAGTCCGGCCTCGGCAGCTCCACGGTGACCCTGGCCCAGTCCGGCAACACCATCCTGATCTCCGTCGCCCACGGCACGCTGCGCCACTACTACGCGGCCCGCGGCGGCGAGAACCACGTCTACCTGTGGACGAACAAGGCCGACTCCTCGGTCGCCGCGACCCGCTTCATCCTGCGCGTCAAGGCGGGCCTGTTCCCCAACGACGAGCCCGACTCCTACACCTACACGACCAGCACCATCGAGGCGTCGGACGTCTTCGCCAAGCCCGACGGGCAGACCCGGTCCAAGCACTACTCCAGGGTGCGGGCCGTCGACTACGACTACACCGGCTGGTCCGCCGGCGGGGTCGGCCTGTGGATCGTGCGCAGCAACCACGAGAAGGCCTCCGGCGGCCCCTTCTACCGCTCGCTGCTGCGCCACCAGAGCGCCGACGGCGGCGGACTGTACGAGATCCTGTACTACGGCGAGAACCAGACGGAGGCCGAGCGCTACGGCCTCCAGGGCCCGTACGTCATCGCGTTCACCGACGGCGGGGCGCCCCCGGCCGCCCTCCACCCCGGCACGCTGACCACTCCGTGGGCCGACTCGCTGGGCATCGCCGGCTACGTACCGGACAGCGGCCGGGGCCGGGTCGCCGGGGTGGGCATCGCCGGGCGGGACACGGCGTACCCGTACACCGTGGGCCTGGCCAACTCCGCGGCCCAGTACTGGGCCGCGGCGCGCGCCTCGGACGGCTACTTCTCGGTCTCCCGCGTGCTGCCCGGCACGTACACGCTGACCGTCTACAAGGGCGAACTGGCCGTCCACAGCACCCAGGTGACCGTCACGGCGGGCACCACGGCCACGCTGAACACGCTCACCATCCCCTCGTCCAACGACCCGTCCCGCGCGAGCGCGATCTGGCGGATCGGGGACTGGGACGGCACCCCGGGCGGGTTCAAGAACGCGGACCTGATGACGTACGCCCACCCGTCCGACGTGCGGGCCGCGCCCTGGACCGGGAACGTGGTGATCGGCAGCGGCACCGAGACGTCCGGCTTCCCCTGCTACCTGTGGAAGGGTGTCAACAGCGGCCTGCTCGTCTACTTCCGGCTCACCGCCGCGCAGGCCGCCGCCGCGCACACCCTGCGGATCGGCGTGACGACGGCCTACGCCAACGGCCGGCCGCAGGTGACGGTCAACGACGCCTGGACCTCGCCGATCCCCTCCCCGCCCGCCCAGCCGGCCACCCGCTCCCTGACGGTGGGCTCCTACCGGGGCAACAACCACACCTTCACCTACAGCGTCCCGGCCTCCGCCTGGCGCACGGACACCGGCCAGTACAACGTGCTGCGGATCGACGTGGTGAGCGGTTCGGGGACGACGGGCTACCTCAGCGCCGGTACGGCCGTCGACGCCATCGACCTCCTGGACTGACCTGTCGTCAGCTTCCGCGGGTCCACTGCTGGTTGCTCGCGCCGTTGCACGCGTACGTGATGACCGCGGCCGAGTCGGCGGTGGACCCGCCGGAGACGTCCAGGCACTTCCCGCTCGCCCGGGACCTGAGGGTGACGTAGGAGCCGGACGCGGTGACCGACCACTGCTGGGCGGCGCCGCCGGTGCAGTTCTCCTGGGTGACACCGCTCGCGTTCTCCTGGAGGCACAGGGAGCTGCCCCGGCCCACCAGCGCCCGGTAGCCGTTGCCGAGGTCCTTGAACCACCACTTCTGGTTGGTGCCGCCGTTGCAGCCGTACTGGCTGATCGCCACGCCCTGCCACAGCGACCGGCCGGGCACGTCGGCGCACTTGGAACTGTGCCGGGCGACCAGCGTGTCGTAGGCCGCGGCGGTGCCGGTGACGGTGCCGGCCGTGGTGTCGACGGTGAGCTCCGGGTACCAGGACATGGTCATCGAGGTGGCGGTGGGGAAGGCCAGCGGCAGCCACACGTAGCGGGAGTCGTTCACCTTCCCGCCGAAGGAGTCGCCCCAGCGGTCGCCCAGGTACAGGTAAGAGGTGCCCGAAGTGCCCTGTACGGGAAGGACGTAGGCGGTCTGGGAGCCGTAGGCGGTGGCGTCGCCGACGGCCTTCCAGGACGTCCAGGGGCCGGCCGGGGAGGCCGCGGTCGCGTACTGCTGCTGGTTGGGGTTCCAGCCGGTGGCGCCCGAGGTGAGCATGAAGTACACGCCGTCGCGCTTGAACAGGGCCGGTGCCTCGCGGTGACCGCCGGGCCAGGGGTTGGCGACCAGGCCGGCGATGCCCGTGTAGTCGGCGGTGAGCCGGTAGATGTGCAGGTCGCGGTTCTCGTTGGCGGCCGAGACCATATAGGCGGTGCCGTCGGTGTCGACGTAGGTGGTCAGGTCGCGGGACATGTACTGGCCGAGCGGGCGGAAGCTGCCCCGGTAGGTGTAGGTTCCGTCGACCGTGTCGGAGACGGCGACGGCGGCGCGCGCCTCGCTGTAGTCGGTGCCGTTCTCCTTGTGCATCCACATCACGAACTTGCCGGTGGCCGCGTTGTAGACGACCTTGGGGCGTTCGATGTAGGCGGTCGACAGTTCGGCGGCGGAGGACCGGGTGAGGACGCGGCCGCGGAACTCCCAGTTCCTCAGGTCGGAGGAGCGGTAGGCGTCCACGGACCGGAAGGTGTTGTCGCTGTTGCGGTCCTCGCCGAACCAGTAGTAGTAGCCGCCGACTTCGATCACCCCGCCGCCGTGGGCGTGCACCGGGTCGCCCGACGTGTCGGTGAACTGGGTGCCGTTGGCGATGGCCGCCGGGGCCGCCTGGGCGGATCCGGCGGTGGCCAGGGCGGCGGCGAGGGCGCAGCACAGGGCGAGCAGGACGGCGTACGCGCGTCTCATCTCACAGCCCTTCCTTCGCGGTGTCGGCCACGGGGACGCCGAAGTCCGGGGTGCCGTCCGGCTTCCAGCCCAGTTTCTGGATCCGGGTGTGCCGGTTGGGGTCGTGCAGCGGGTCGCCGGTGATCTCCTTGTACTGGCGGGCGTGGTAGACGAGCACGTCGGTACGGCCGTCCTCGGCGACGGTGAAGCAGTTGTGCCCGGGACCGTACTGCCCCGTGGTGTCGTCGCTGGTGAACACCGGGACGGGCGACTTGGTCCAGCTGCGCGCGTCCAGCAGGTCGGCGTGGGCGTCGGCGGTCAGCAGGCCCACGCAGTAGTGCCAGTCGGTGGCGCTGGCCGAGTAGGTGAGGAAGACCCGGCCGTTGCGCTTGAGGACGTACGGGCCCTCGTTGACCTTGTAGCCGACGCACTCCCAGTCGTACTCCGGTGTGGACAGGCGGACTTGGGGGCCGGTGAGGGTCCACGGGTTCGCCATCTCCGAGATCCACAGGGCCGTGTTGTTGTCCATGCCGGGCTCGTGCTGGGCCCAGACCAGGTAGCGGGTGCCACGGTGCTGGAAGGTGGTGGCGTCCAGGGAGAAGGTCTCCCAGGCGGTCTTGATCCGGCCGCGCTCCACCCATGTGCCCTTGAACGGGTCGGGGTTCGCGTTCTCCAGCACCCAGATGCGGATGGCCCACACGTCCTCGGCGGGGGCCGAGGCGAAGTAGATGTACCACTTGCCGCCGATCCGGTGCAGTTCGGGCGCCCATATGTGGGCGGCCATCGGACCGGTCGGGTGCGCCCGCCAGATCACCGACTCGGCGGCCGTGGACAGTCCGTTCAGGGTACGGGCGCGGCGCAGGACGATGCGGTCGTACTCGGGGACGGTCGCCGTGAAGTAGTAGAGGCCGTCGGTGTGGCGGGTGATGTGCGGGTCGGCGCGCTGACGGACGAGCGGGTTCACGTACGGGGTGGTCTCCGGGCGCCTCCCCGGGTGCGGCTTCGGGCCGGTCGCCGGGGCGGGGGCCGCCTGGGCGGGGCCGGGGGTGACGGCCAGGGCGCCGGCGGCGAGCGCGGCGCCCTTGAGCACCGTTCTGCGGCCGGGGGTGTCGGGCAGGTCGTGGTCGCGGCTCATGCGGACTGCCTCTCGGTCGTTCGACATTTCGTACTGCATCTGTGATCCCGAACGCCGAAAAGGTACGGGCGGGCAACGGGAGGGTCAATGGGGCGGACGCGAGGACCCCCGGTCCGCTCCCGTCCGGCTTCGACTAGCGTCGCGACCATGACCAGCGACACCTCCCCCAGCCTCGCCGACGCCCTCACCGCCGGGACGGTCGTGCTCGACGGCGGTATGTCCAACCAGTTGGAGTCGGCCGGCCATGACCTGAGCGACGAGCTGTGGTCGGCGCGGCTGCTCGCCGAGCGGCCCGAGGCGGTCACCGAGGCCCACCTCGCCTACTTCACGGCGGGCGCGAGCGTGGCGATCACGGCCAGCTACCAGGCCACCTTCGAGGGCTTCGGCAAGCGGGGCATC
>NZ_JACBWZ010001300.1 GCF_013870595.1 Streptomyces sp. WELS2
CCCCGCGGCGAAGGCCGCGTACACCAGCGGGGGCACGTACGGGTCCTCGCCGGTCAGGCCGCGTGTCATCGGGATCAGGGTGGCCGCGGCGATGGCCGTGCCGAGGACGACGCCGGCCCCCGCCACCAGCACGCCCTCCCAGCGCAGCATGTCCATCACCTGGCGCCGGGTGGCGCCGACGAGACGGAGCACGCCGAGTTCGCGACGCCGGTCGAGGACGGTCATCACCAGGGTGTTGGCGGCGGCCACGGCGGCGAAGCCGCCCAGGACCGCGGCCATCGTGTAGTTGGCCCAGGCGTTCAGCTCGCGGTCGGCGCTCTGCTCGACCGCGTAACCGGACCCGTCGGTGACCTTTCCCAGCGGGGCGAGGTCCCGCGCGTGTCCGCCGCGCACCAGCAGCGTGCCGTCGAAGCCGGAGGAGACGTGGCCGGCCAGTGACGCGCGGTCCATGGTCACCGCCGGCAGGCCGAGCCCGCGGCCGTAGACGGCGACGACCTCGGGGCGGGCCCGGGTGCCGTCCGGGAGGTACACCGGCAGCCGGTCGCCGACCGTGACCCCGGCCGACGCGGCGAGCGTGGTGTCGACGGCGATCCGGCCCCCGCCGATCCGGTCCAGGCTGCCGTCGCGCACATCGAGGTCCTGCACCTCGGCGAGCCGCGCGCCGGAGCCGGAGACGCCCTGGGCCGCCGCGCCCTGCAGCCACCGGTCGCCGCCCGACCCGACGGGCACCAGTACCTGCGTGTCCAGCAGGCCCACGGCCGCCCGGACACCGGGAGCGCGGGCGGCGCGCTCGACGGAACCGGCGGACAGCCCGGCGGGATGGGTGACGACGAGGTCCGCGGTGATGCCGGCGCGCAACTGACTGTCGGCGACGTGGCTTTCGCTCGTGTGCAGGAAGGTGAGCGTCGAGGCGAAGGCCATGGCCAGCACGATCGGGGTGAGCGCGGAGGCCAGCCGGCGCGCGTTCGTACGGGAGTTGGCGGCCGCGAGCGAGGCCGCGGGACCCAGACCGCGCAGGAACGGCCCGCACACGGCCGCGCACAGCCGTGCCACCAGCGGGCCGAGCAACGCGACCGCGAGCATGAACAGCATGACGACGCCGAGGGCGGCGTCGGCCGCGTCCTCCCCGGCCGAACGGGCGGCGAGGACGGTGAGGAACCCGCCGCCGGCCAGCGCGCCCAGGCCCAGCGCGGT
>NZ_JACBWZ010001301.1 GCF_013870595.1 Streptomyces sp. WELS2
CGCGAGCTCGCCCTCGCCCTCGCCGTCAGCCGCACCACCGTCGCGGCGGCCTACGAGGCGCTGCGCGGGGAGGGCTTCCTGGAGTCCCGGCGCGGCGCCGGCAGCTGGACCGCCGTACCGGCCGGCAACCCGATCCCCGCCCGCGGCCTGGAACCGCTGCCCCCGGAGGCCCTCGGCTCGATGATCGACCTGGGCTGCGCCTCGCTCCCGGCACCCGAGCCGTGGCTCACCCGGGCCGTGCAGGGCGCCCTGGAGGAACTGCCGCCGTACGCCCACACCCACGGCGACTACCCGGCCGGACTGCCCGCGCTGCGCTCGATGATCGCCGAGCGCTACACCGCGCGCGGCATCCCCACCATGCCGGAGCAGATCATGGTGACGACCGGCGCGATGGGCGCCATCGACGCGATCTGTCATCTCTTCGGGGGCCGCGGCGAGCGCATCGCCGTCGAGTCGCCGTCCTACGCCAACATCCTCCAGCTGATGCGCGAGGCGGGCGCCCGGCTGGTCCCGGTCGCGATGGCCGAGGGACTGTCCGGCTGGGACGTGGACCGCTGGCGCCAGGTCCTGCGCGAGGCCGCGCCGCGCATCGCCTACGTGGTCGCCGACTTCCACAACCCCACCGGGGCGCTCGCCGACGAGGACCAGCGGCGCCGGCTGGTGGACGCGGCGCGCTCGGCCGGCACCGTGCTCGTCGCCGACGAGACGATGAGCGAGCTGTGGCTGGACGAGGACGTCCGGGACGGCATGCCCCGGCCGGTGTGCGGCTTCGACCCGGCCGGCTCCACGGTGATCACGGTCGGCTCGGCCAGCAAGGCGTTCTGGGCGGGCATGCGCATCGGCTGGGTGCGGGCGGCACCGGACGTCATCCGCAGCCTGGTCGCCGCGCGCGCGTACGCCGACCTGGGCACGCCGGTGCTGGAGCAGCTGGCGGTGAACTGGCTCTTCAGCACGGGCGGCTGGGAGCAGGCGGTCGAGCTGCGCCGGGCGCAGGCCCGGGAGAACCGGGACGCGCTGGTGGCGGCGGTGCGCCGGGAGCTGCCCGACTGGGAGTTCGAGGTGCCGCGCGGTGGGCTGACCCTCTGGGTCCGGGCCGGCGGCCTGTCCGGCTCCCGGCTCGCGGAGGCCGACGCCTCAACCGTCCCACCGGGCCACCAGGACACCCGAACAAAAGGGACGCGCAAGGGCAGTT
>NZ_JACBWZ010001302.1 GCF_013870595.1 Streptomyces sp. WELS2
CGCGCGTCCTCGAACGGTCCCGAGCGGTGGTTGAGCAGGAGGCTGGTGGTGCGGGTGGTGGCGGTCTCCCGGCGGGTGTCCGGCCGGAGCGTGGCGGCCTGGGCGACGGGGACGGCTTCGGCGATGTCCGTGTCCCCGCTGCGCAGGGCGTTGGTGCGGGCGGTGCCGTCGGGGACGAAGCGGACGTCGATGCCGGCGGCCTGGGCGCGTCCGCCCCAGTAGCCGTCGTAGCGGTCGAGGGTCGCGGAGGTGGCGCCGGTGACCTGCTTCAGGACGAAGGGGCCGGTGCCGGCGCCGGCCGGGTCGACGCGGTCCTTGTCGCGGTAGGCCTTGGCGGAGAGCACGGCGAGGGCGGGGCTGGACATCCTGAGCGGCAGGATGGGGTCGGGCCGGCCGGTGCTGACGCGTATCCGGTGCCGGTCCAGGGCCTTGGCGGTGAGCGTCACTCCGGACAGGGCGGCCGGGGCGGGCCGGGCGTGGGCGGCCCGGTCGAGGGAGGCGGCCACGGCGTCGGCGGTGACCTCGGTGCCGTCGTGGAAGGTGGCCTCGCGCAGGGTGAACTGCCAGCTGCGGGCGTCCTGCCGGCGCCAGGAGGAGGCGAGGGCGGGAGCGGCGGCGCCGTTGCCGTCGAGCGCGGTGAGGCTCTCGGTGACGCCGAGCCGGCTCAGGATGGTGGCGTCGGCGCCGTACGGGGAGAGCCGTTCGGCGGGCGGGAAGGCGAGCGCGACACGGAGCCGCGAGCCGTCGGCGGGTTTGCCGTCGGCCTCGCCGGAGGAGGCGAAGCAGCCGGCGAGGAGGGGCGTGGCGAGCAGGGCGGCGAGCAGGCGGGAAGGGCGCGGGGCAGGCATGGTCCTCGGTTCGTGCTGGGTGGGGTGGCGTGCGACTGGCTGCGGACGACGACAGATTACATGGAAATCATTTCCATTAAGCCATCGCATGCCCGGGGTCGCCCACCGCGCCCCCGGCCCGCTCCAGGGGGATCTCGAAGTGCACGACGCCCTGTCCGCCCCCGGCGTCCCCGCGCTCGTCGTGCACGACCGTGCCGAGCGAGCGCCAGAAGGGTTCGGCGCCGGGCACGGCGGGGTCGGTGTGCAGGTACACGGACCGGTAGCCGCCGTCCGCGGCGGCGAACTCCAGCAGCCGGGCCACGAGTTCACGCGCGATCCCCTGGCGCCGGTGGCCGGGG
>NZ_JACBWZ010001303.1 GCF_013870595.1 Streptomyces sp. WELS2
GCGCACAGGCCATCTCCCTGGTGTCCCTGGCCACGGTCGCGTGTACCGGCGCGGCGGCGGCCAGCTCCGGGATGTCCTGCTTGACGTGGTGACCGCGGGCCAGGAGCAGCGGGACGAGGACGGCGCGGGTGCCGCCGAGGGCCGCGAGGGTGTCGGGGAGCAGGGGCTCGTTCAGCTCGATGTGCCCGAGGTGCACCGGCAGGCCGGGGCGCAGCGCGCGTACCCGTTCCCTCAGGGCCCGTACGGTGCCGAGCGCCCGCGGGTCGCGGCTGCCGTGGGCGACCAGGACCAGGGCGGGCGGTGCCGGTCGGCCGCCGCCCGGCGGGGAGAAGGGCCGGGTGCGGGTGCGGGAGGGGATCGACGCCGTCATGGCAGGATCCTGGCCCGCGGAGGTTGCGCCTCCGTTGCCGGGCCGTCACGGGCGTTTTCCGTACCATCACCCCGGCCGGCGTCGGTGTGTGAGGCGAACCGGACGGGTGCGGGAGGCGTCTTCCCGGTCGGGTGACCGGGACGATCAGGGGGGATGTCGTATGAGGATCCGCCGGCCGCGATGGCCGCGTACCCGGGTCGGGCAGCGGAGGCTGCTGTGGGCCCTGACGGCCGGGTGCGTGCTGGCGCTGCTGCCGGCGACCTGGCTGCGCCTGTCCACGGCGGACCGGCTGCGGACCACGGCGGACGTGCCGCGCACCGGGGTCGCGGTGGTGTTCGGGGCGGGGCTGTGGCACGGGAAGCCGTCGCCGTATCTCGCGCACCGGCTGGACGCGGCGGTGACGCTGTACCGGGCGGGGCGGATCGAGGCCGTCCTGGTCACCGGGGACAACAGCCGCGAGGACTACGACGAGCCCGACGCCATGCGCGCCTACCTCAGGCGACACGGCGTGCCGGACCGGCGGATCGTCGCCGACTACGCGGGCTTCGACACCTGGGACTCCTGCGTGCGGGCCAGGCGGATCTTCGGGGTGGACCGGGCGGTGCTGATCAGCCAGGACTTCCACATCCGGCGGGCGGTGGCGCTGTGCGAGGCGGCGGGCGTGGACGCGTACGGCGTCGGGGTGGCCGCCGAGCACGACGCGACCTGGTACTACGGCGGGACGCGCGAACTGTTCGCGGCGGGCAAGGCGGCGCTGGACGCGGTCTTCCGGCCGGACCCGCGGTTCCTCGGCCCCCGGGAGCCGGGCGTGGCACG
>NZ_JACBWZ010001304.1 GCF_013870595.1 Streptomyces sp. WELS2
AGGACCCCCGCTGGGCACGCCCGGCCCTGCTGGTCCTGCTGGCCGCCACCCTCCTGCTCTACCTGTACGGCCTCGGCGCCTCCGGCTACGCCAACTCCTTCTACTCGGCGGCCGTCCAGGCGGGCAGCACGTCCTGGAAGGCGTTCTTCTTCGGCTCGCTGGACGCGGGCAATGCCATCACCGTCGACAAGCCGCCGGCCGCGCTGTGGCCGATGGCGCTGTCCGTGCGCCTGTTCGGCCTGAACTCCTGGGCGATCCTGGCGCCCGAGGTGCTGATGGGCGTGGCGACCGTCGCCGTCGTGTACGCGGCCGTGCGCCGCCGGTTCGGCCCGGTGGCCGGTCTGGTCGCGGGGACGGTGCTGGCGCTCACCCCGGTCGCGGCGCTGATGTTCCGGTTCAACAACCCGGACGCGCTGCTGGCGCTGCTGATGTCGGCGGCCTGCTACCTCGTCGTCCGCGCCCTGGAGGACGGCCGGACCAAGTGGCTGGTGTGGGCCGGGACCGCGGTCGGTTTCGCGTTCCTCGCGAAGACGCTCCAGGCGTTCCTGGTCCTGCCGGCGCTGGCGGTCGTCTACGCGGTGTGCGCCCCGGTGCCGCTGAGGAGGCGCTTCGCCCAGCTGGCCGCGGCGACGCTCGCGCTGGTCGTCTCGGGCGGCTGGTGGGTCGCGGTGGTCGAGCTGTGGCCGGCCTCGTCCCGCCCGTACATCGGCGGCTCGCAGCACAACAGCTTCCTGGAGCTGACCTTCGGCTACAACGGCCTCGGCCGGCTCAACGGCGAGGAGACCGGCAGCGTCGGCGGCGGTGGCGGCGGCCCGCGCGGCGGCGGAATGTGGGGCGAGACCGGCTGGGACCGGATGTTCGGTTCCGAGGTCGGCGGCCAGATCTCCTGGCTGCTGCCCACCGCGCTGATCCTGCTCGCCGCCGGCCTGTTGGCCACGCGCCGGGCCCGCCGGACCTCGGTGACCCGTGCCTCGTTCCTGGTGTGGGGCGGCTCGCTGCTGACGACCACGGTGGTGTTCAGCTACATGGCGGGGATCTTCCACCAGTACTACACGGTGGCCCTCGCCCCCTACCTCGCGGCCGTGACCGGCATGGGCGCCGGGCTGCTGTGGGAGCGGCGGCGCGAGGGGTGGGCGGCCGTCACGCTCGCCGCGTCCCTCGTCGCGGCGGCGGCCTGGGGTTACGT
>NZ_JACBWZ010001305.1 GCF_013870595.1 Streptomyces sp. WELS2
TTTCGTATCAGCGTCCGTCGGACCGGCTCTGACTTCTCCGCCTGGAAGGCGGCGAGGAGCAGGCGGCCCAGGAGGCCGCCCAAGAGGTGGTCAACTGGTACAACACCCAGCTCCTCGAGGAGCGCCGCGTGCCGGTGCCGAACGAGGACCGGGTGGAGGAGCTGAAGGCGGGCCGGGAGGCCGCCCTCGCTGACGGGGCCCAGCTGGCGACGGCGGATCCGCAGGAGGCCGGTCGGATTGCCGCTGTCTACGCCGCTCGGCTGAAGTAGCTCAAGGAGTCGTAGCCCGCGGCCGTGCTCGGTAGGGGCAGGGGCCACGGGGGCGGGTGCGGGCGGTCGAGGCGAGCCGGCTGCACCCGCGCGGGCATCAGCGGCCGGGTGAGTGCGGCGATCTCGTCCAGCTCCTTCCGGTGCTGGGGCAACGCCCGGCGCAGGCCTTGGTGGAGCCGGAGGAAAGCCTCGGCCTCCTGCTCGGTGTAGTGGCGGAGCCCCTCCGCTGTCAGTGCCCACGACGCCTGTCCGGCGCCGCCGCTCTGTTGCGCAGGAGGGCCTGGCCGTCCCGGCGGATCACCGTGATGGCCGCGATCTGCGGGTGCTTCTCAGCGAGGGCGACGATGCCGGGCGAGCGCGCGGAAGCAGGTGTCGTGTCCCAAGCGGCTGGTGAACCGGCCGATGCCGCCGCGCTGCAGGGCGCGGGCGTAGCGCAGCGCGGTCGCCAGCCGACTGTCGGCCTCGCGCACGGCCAGGACGACGAGTTCGACGGTAGCCGCCGGCGGCGAAAGGCACCGCGCCGGCGAGGAACTCCTCCACGCTGCCGGGGGCGGCCTTGATGAGAACGTCGCCGCGCCGGTCACGGACGTACTGCTCGGCCCAGGTGAACCGCCCGGTAGTGGGCGCGGATCGCCGCGCCGGCGCTGCGCGGGGCGTCGCGCAGCAGGGGTGAGAAGTAGTCGGGGTGCTGGGCCTTGAAGCCGTCACCGACCAGCCGGGTCGTTCCGGGCCGCATCGCGCGGCGGACCATCCGGGCGGCCAGCAGCTTGCACGCCCCGGGCTGCCCCATGACGTAGACAGCGCGCGGATCGTCCCGGGTGACGATGCCGTTCAGGTAGGACGGGACGATCAGCTCGTCGAAGACCCACCGGTGCTCGGTGGTGGAGGGCCGGTGGTAGTCGACGCCCGGCGCGC
>NZ_JACBWZ010001306.1 GCF_013870595.1 Streptomyces sp. WELS2
CCCCGGAACGGCGCGAGACCGGTGCCGGCGGCGACCATCACCACCGGCGCCGAGTGGTCGATCCGGAACGCCTCGCGGCAGGGCTGGATCCGGGCGTACACGGTGTCGCCGGGCCGCAGGGAGGCGAGGTGACCGGAACCGGTGCCCCGGTAGCGGCCCTTGCCGGAGCGTGCCGGGGCGTCGAGCACGGAGACCATGAGGTCGGCGTGGCGGGCGTCGGCCGCGGGCGCGGAGGAGATGGAGTAGTGGCGGGGGCGCAGCGGGGTGAGCAGGTCGAGCAGGAGCGGCCAGTCGAGGGCACCGCGCAGCGCCGGGTGGTCCTCGGCCAGCTCCAGCAGGGTGCGCGGGTCGTCGTCGGGCAGGGCGGCGAGGGCGGCGCGCTCGGGCGGGCAGGGGTTGGCCTCGGCGAGCAGGGTCCGCTGCCGGCCGGTCGGGCGCTCCTGCAACTCCACGTGATGGGTAAGGAGTTCACGGACCGTCAGCGGCCGGTCCACGGCGATGCCTCCCCCACGCCGCGGCCGGGTGGGCCGGATGTCCAGGACGGTGCCGGCGTCGAGACCGAACGCGGCGAGTACCCGGTCCACCAGCTCCGGGGCGTTGACGGGCAGCACGGTCAGGTGGTCGGCGGTGCGGTAGGTGACGCCCTCCGGCAGGGCGACGCGCAGGAACCGCTTGGTGCGGGGGTGGCCGGGCGCGGTGAGGTCGTAGGCCTCGGTGACGGTCATCGGAAGCAGGCCGTGCCGTTCGGCGAGGGCGTCCAGCGGGCCGCCGGTGAGGGTGCGTACCGCGTAGCCGTGGGCGGGCTCCTCGGGGGTGCCGTGCCCGGCGTCCGGGTCGCCGTACTGCGTGAGCAGCGCGGTGCGCAGGCGGTCCGTGAACTCCCGTACGGTGCCGGTGAGATCGCCGGAGGCGTCGGCGGCGGCGCGCTCGGTGAGCCGGGTGGCGCCGAGTTCGGCGAGGCGGGCGTCGACCCGGGTGGGGACCTGCTGGTAGGTGGCGGCCCAGTTGCGGTCGCCGACGCCGAGGACGGCGTAGGTCACGCCGGTGAGGTCGGGGGTGCCCTCGAGCCAGCCGGTGAAGGCGGTGGCGTCGTCGGTGGGGCGGCCGTTGTACGAGGCGGCGGTGATGATCACGGGCCGGTCGGTGGGCAGGCCGTCCGCGTAGGAGTCCAGCGCGGCGACC
>NZ_JACBWZ010001307.1 GCF_013870595.1 Streptomyces sp. WELS2
TCGCCGTCGCGGTCGCGTTCGGGCTGCGGTCCTCGGGCGACGACGGTGTCTCCACCGCGCAGTCCGCCACCTCGTCGGGGCAGAGTTCCACCGGGGGCTCCTGGACAGGCGGCACTCCGGACTCAGGCCGCGGCCTAGGCACATCGGACGACACCGAGGACGGTACGACCGCCGGCAGCGGGGACGACACGACGGCCGGCGCCGCCGGCGACGACTCGGACGCCAACGGCGACGAGACCGAGTCGCCCTCGCCCACGCCCACGCCCGACCCGGTCGGCGACGCCGAGATCGGCTCCTGCTTCGACGACCAAGGCACGCGGAGCCGGCCGGACCTGGTGTCGACGTCCTGCTCGCCCGGCGCGTTCAAGGTCGTCGACATCCGGCACGGCACCACCGACCTCGACAGCTGCGAGGGCGTCGATGACAGCGACGAGAGCGTCTCCTCCCACCGCCACGACCTGGTGCTGTGCCTGAGCTACCTCAATCCCGGGGGCGACGCCTACCACGCCGGGCAGGGCGACTGCGTCTACGGCCCCAACGGCAGCGGCACCTGGTACACCCAGCCCTGCCAGACCGGCAACTTCAAGGTGCTCGCGGTCTATCAGGGGCGGGACCGGTCCAAGTGCGACGGCTGGCCACACTACAACCTGCTCAAGCCGTTCAGCGGGCCCTCCGGCGCCGGTCTGGACCGCATCCTGTGCCTGTCGATGAACTACCCGGACGCCATGGGCTACGCCCAGGTGCGTCAGTGCCTGCTCAAGAGCGGCAGCGGGTCCGGGGCGACGTTCACCAACACCGGCTCGTGCGACAGCTCCAACGTTGTCGTCTCGGGGCGGACCGGACGGTACGAGGCGGCATCGTTCTGCGGGAACGACGGCTGGACGACCTGGCGGTCCCGGGCGTACCCGGAACTCGCCTACACCGTCTGCTACCGCTGGCGCTGACCCTGCGGCCCCCGCACGGCCACGGGCAGCGCGGGGGCCGCCCGTATACCGACCAACGGACGTGAAGGGAGTCCCCGATGGGGGCGCATTACTGGACGGACGGGGCCACCGAGCCCAGCACGCCGGGCGAGCCCGGCAAGCCCGGTACGCGGGCGCCACGCAACGAACCCGGCACGCAAGGCGCACAGGAAGAGTCCGGTACGCAAGGCGCGGCGGACGAGCCGGGCACCCGGACGG
>NZ_JACBWZ010001308.1 GCF_013870595.1 Streptomyces sp. WELS2
GGTGACCGGCGGCACGGTGGTGGGCGAGGGCGCGTTCGTGGCCGAGGGGGCGCGGATCTCCGGCTCCACCATCCTGCCCGGCGCCGTCATCGAGCCGGGCGCCGTCGTCACCGACTCCCTCATCGGCACCCGCGCCCGCGTCGGCGAACGCTCCGTCCTCACCGGTACGGTCATCGGCGACGGCGCGGTCGTGGGCGCCGACAACGAACTCCGCGAGGGCGTACGGGTGTGGTGCGACGCCCGCATCCCCGCGGGGGCGCTCCGCTTCTCTTCCGATCAGTAGCTCCCGTTCGCTCGCCTGGCGCACCGCCATGGGGGCTCCGCCCCGGGGAAGGGGAGGGGCACCTGCCCGTCGGCGCGGGTAAGCGATCCCACCCCCCAGCGGCAACCCTCACTTTCCGGCGCCGGTAGGCAATCCGCGGCCGCGGCCCGGTGGGCCTCACAGCAAGCCGATGTCCACCCGGGGCATCTTCGGCTTGCGTCTGGCCGGTACGTGGCCGCTCAGGAGGATCAGCCGGGCCGCCCGGTGCCGCTGGCCGGTGTACGGCTGGAGCAGGCGCAGCATCTCCGCGTCGTCGGCGTCGCGGTCGCCCGCCAGTGCCCACCCCACGATCCCGGGCAGATGCAGATCCCCGACGGTCACCTCGTCCGCCGCCCCATGACTGCGCTGCACCACTTCCGTCGACGTCCACGGCCCGACGCCCGGTACGACCTCCAGCCGCGCCCGGGCCTGGTCCGCCGGCATCCCCGCCGCCTGCTCCAGCCGCGCGGCGACCCGTACGGCCCGCAGGATCGTGGACGCCCGCTTGTCGTCCACGCCCGCCCGGTGCCACTCCCAGGAGGGGATCAGAGCCCAGGTCCGCGGCGCGGGCATCACGGACATCGGCCGTTCGCCCGCCCCCGCGGGCCCCGGCGCCGGCTCCCCGAACCGCCGTACCAGCAGCCGCCACGCCCGGTACGCCTCGTCGGTCGTGACCTTCTGCTCCAGCACGGACGGGATCAACGACTCCAGCACCAGCCCGGTCCGGGTCAGCCGGAGCCCCGGCCGCCGGTGCCGGGCCAGCGCCACCACCCGGTGCCGGGGCACGAACGCCCCGGGATCGTCGGCGGCACCGAGCAGCTCCGGCAACTGCTCCAGCAGCCACCCGGCCCCCGGCCCCCACGCCTCGCCGAGCACC
>NZ_JACBWZ010001309.1 GCF_013870595.1 Streptomyces sp. WELS2
ACGTACCGGGCCCTTGCACACGGCCGCACCGAAGCCGCCCGAGCCGCTGCCCGCCAAGAGCCTGCCCGACAGCGAGGCGGCCCGGTGGAAGCCGATGGGACCGGCCAACACCCGTCCCGTGGGCCCCGAGACACGGCTCAACGAGTGCGCCACCGTGCGCGGCGCCGCCTCCTGGCAGCAGCAGGGCTACGTCAGCGCGTTCAAGACCCCGGCCATCGAGGACTCCTTCTCCTTCGCCACCGAGGCCGCCGCCACCGGCGCCTACCAGAACCTCGTGACGGACCTGGCCCACTGCCAGGACACCTCACGCCGGACCCAGCGCGAGGCCGGACTGACCGCCGACGCCCGTGTGGAGCGCACCGCGGCCACCGCCGACGGCAACGCCTACCGCAGGGAGTGGACCGGAGTGGCCGGCATGTCCGCCCCCGGCGCCCAGACCAACCACGTCTACCTGGTCCGCCGCGGCGCCACGGTGACCGTCCTGCAGTTCACCGAGATGCGCACCGCGGCCGGCCCCCGGCACTCGTACGACATCCGCGACGACCGCGCCACGCTCGCCATCCTGGCCCGCTGACGTCCGGGCCCACCACAGTCTTCGCCCCACCCACCCACAGTCTTCTTCCACAGCAAAGGATCCCGGCATGTCCAGCCGTTCCCGCAAGTCCCTGCGCCTGTCCGCCATCGCCACCGTCGCCGCCGCTCTGGCCTTCCCGCTCGTCAACGCCCCGGCCGCGCACGCCGCGTCCACCGCCGGCGGCCCGATCACCCGTGGCGAGGTCCTCGCCCGCGCCCAGAGCTGGGTGGACGAGAAGGTCCCCTACAACCAGTCCGGTTACAAGACCGACGCCAACGGCACCTACCGCGAGGACTGTTCCGGCTACGTCTCCATGGCCTGGCACCTGACGGACAGCCTCACCACCTGGACCCTGCCGAACGTCTCCACGAAGATCGGCTTCAGCCAGCTCCAGGGCGGCGACATCCTGGACTACACCGACGCCCACACCTTCATCTTCAACAAGTGGACGAACAAGGCCAACGGCGACTTCACCTACTACGCCGAGTCCAACCCGAACAACCCCACCCACGGGCCGACCGCCGCCAACATCAACAACGCCAGCATCGAGGGCTGGCCGACCAGTTACTACGGCGCCTACCGCTACAACCACATCGTCAACG